>JALGUK010000290.1 GCA_029820875.1 Candidatus Zipacnadia bacterium | reverse complement strand
TCCCCTTGTTCCACAGGGGGCTGTAGCGTGCCCGCCCTTCGCTGTTCACCGCCACGATGCAGGCGCGCCAGTCGGAGTAGTTCGCTGGCTCATAGAGGCCATGGAAATCAACTGAAACCTCCGAGGCACCTTCCAACGGAACGAGCCGGACGACGTTGAATCCGTACATTCTCGGCGCCTCGCTGTTGGGAACGCGGTAGCGGGCCGGCTGTCCGTACACGGGCTGCAGGAAGCTCATCTCCGGCATCCCGTATTTGCACCGCAGCGGGTATTGCATCACGAAGTCGCAGGTGACCATCCGCGCCGCATACTCGCCGAAGAAGTCCCCAAAACCCTTGACGCCGTTTTCCCAGAGGCCCCGCTGCTGGCCGAGTCGGGCTATGGTGTGATAGGGCGTCGGTTCGACGGCCGCCGCCAGACAGCCGGCAACGGAAATGATCCCATAGCCCCAGTTCGGACTGTCACCCAGAGCAAAGAACCACAGAGATGACTGGTACTGGGTACAATTGACATTGCGCCAGGGATAGCAGAAGTTGTGGCTGAACATCAGCACTTCGCCGGGGATGTTGAAGTGCCTTCCTCCATGGCATATTGATTCCCCGAAGTAGCCCGCCGACCAGCCGCCGCCCGGGTGGCCGTGATACCATTCGTGGGCGAGGCCCAGGTTCCGCGGTCCGCCGGTTGCGTCGCGAAGATCGCAGGCGCCGAATCCGCCTCCCGCCCAGCCACCGTCAATCGCCAGGCGGATCAGGATGTTGTACTTCTTCCAGGGGGGGTCGCGGCGCCAGTAAGGCATCGAGCAGCCGGCGGCTTCGATATGCGTCCACATGTTCTCGGCGAATTCCAGCGACGCCTGGCGGAAGGCGTTCTGCTTTTCCGGTTCATGCGGCCGCACCCACCACAAGGTCTTGTGCTCGGTTTCCGGGTCCGACACCCAAGTGAAGTGTTTCGTTTCCAGTATCAGGGAATCAGGCTTCACGCGATAGTCGCTCGATACGTATTCATCCTGTGACTGGGCGGCCTGGATCTTCTTCCACTGCTTTTGCCAGATGCTGAAAATGAAATCGTGGTCCTCCTGGCTGACCATCATGTGGAAAGGCGGATACGCGAGAACGGCCCTTCGCTCGCCGTTTTCCATACGCAATACGGCAGCCGGCACGAGGACATAGTTGTTGTGTCGGGGATCGGGTCTCGACACGCCGAAACCACGAAATCCGATCAAGTGCGCCTTGAAGGTATCCGGGTCCGACGTCGTCCAAGTGCGGCAGACGCCGGCGAGGGCTTCTTTGTCTGTTTGGCCCTTGTTCCGCGTCCAGACCCGCAGTGGAGCCCCCTCGGGAATATCGACGACGTCCTGCCCCTTGCGCGGCCACCAGTGCATGGTGCGGCGCCAGTAGCCGGTGGCGTTCGGCCCGCCCTCCTGCTCCACCCGGTTCCGGCCCACGCCGGGCACGAGCTCTTTCGGGTAGCGGAGGTACCGGTAGTAATCATGTTCGCCGCCGATCGCAGCCGCAGACATACAACCGGCCGCGACCGCTGTGAGTATCTGTCCTGCTCTCATTGGGCAACCTCCGGCCCCAGAATCACGCGGAAGCCAACGATGGCGTAGGTGGAAATGTCGGGCGGAACGCGGTAGCGGGCGGCGGAGCGCAGGAACGGGTGTACCTGCTCATTCAGGTCCTTTTCGTCGATCGCCCTCTTTTCGCCCTTGTCCACCCCGGCGAAGCATCCACCGCGCCCGACCCTTTCGGTTCCTTCGGCCGGCCCGGTCGGATCCTCGGCATCGCCCTTCTGATACGGGCCGTACCAGTCCAGGTACCATTCGTAGACGTTGCCATGCATGTCATAGAGTCCCCAGGCATTTGGTTTGCGGTCGCCTCCCACCGCCTGGGTGCCGAAGACCGTCCAGCTAAACGTATCCACCCATGCGATCTTCCTGATCGCGGGGAGGTTGGTGTACTCGCCCTCGACATCATAGACCTTCCGTACCGGCCCGACAAGCGTATTCCCACTCCGCCTCGGTGGGGAGCCGATAGACGTGGCCGGTTGAAAGGATCAGCCGCTTTCAAGGAGAACTGCACTTTAGGCGATCACAAGGCGAGTGCAATCAGGGCCTCGAAGAGCGCCTGAAATATGCCGTTGTTTGGGCTGCGAGGCAGAGCGGCGAGGAATTGTTCTTGCAGCATTTCACGGGAAATAACGCGATTGGGCGCGGGCTTCTGAAGAGCCGTGATTTCGGGCGGGAGGAGGGACGTGGTGGGGTAGCCGGTTAGCTGTGGTGCTCCTTCTCGTGTTCTTGTCGCGTTTTCTTTGCGCGGCTACTTCCCGCGGGTGGTCTTCTTCCGGGGTATCCTTCCGGGCAAGAGCGCATCTCCTGCGTGTCCTTCTTGGTCTCTGTGGTCTCCTCGGCGCAACCCGGGACCTACTCCGCCCCGGGGGCAGGTGCCGGCCGGTGACGCTATCCTTCAGGTTCTCGGAGGAGGGAGTAGCGGGTGGGAGGACGCCGAGAGACGTCGGACGCGGAAGGGACCAAGCCAGCGGGCAAGTGCCCGAGGAGGATCAGCGGCATCCTCCCCGGGCGGCCCCAGGGAATGGCAACTCCCATGGGACGCGTGCAGGATACCAACGAAGCCAGGCCGCCGGCAAGCGAGGGCCGCGGTGCGGGCGTGCGGCTGGGATGGCGGACTTGTCTGCGCAAGGGATGCGGGCGGCGGTATCGGGCCCGCCAGTGGAACCAGCGGTACTGCCAAGACCCGGAGTGCCTGCGGCTGGTGCATCGTTGGCAGGCGACGAAGCGACAACGGCAGCGTCGGGCGACGCCTGAAGCGTCGTTTGGAGTATTGCGCCCTGGCGAAGAGGCGTCTTGCCTTGCCGTCGGCGTCGGAAGGCTTCCGGGGCGTCGATCGGGAACCTGCCGGAGCAGAAGTGCGGTCGGCGGCTATGGCCGGGGGGACGGGGGCCGAGTATTTTTGGCGCGGTCTTCGAAGCGAGGTTCATCCGGGAGATCGCGGTGAGGATTCACAAACAGGTGCTCAACGCCCGGCGCGTGCGCCGCCCGCCGAAGAGCGGATGGTCTTGGATTGATCGCCGTTTTGTGCGGGAGTTCGCCCCGCGGCTGAGCCACGAGGCGGACTCCCGCACAAAACGGCGATCAATCCAAGAC
>JALGUK010000289.1 GCA_029820875.1 Candidatus Zipacnadia bacterium | reverse complement strand
AACGGCGAACTTGTGCATCAAGGCGTTCACGCGGCCCGGGCCTACAATCGTGCCGATGACTGACTTCTCGGCGCGGCGGGTCAATGCGAACGTCCTGCTGAACTGGAACATAACCCTCGGGGCCGACTATATCGCGGCGGATGTCTACCGGCAGGAGGGCGGTCGGATACGGAGGCTGACTGACGCCCCCATGCCCTTGCAACCGGGGAAGAATTGTTTCCGCGACTCGAATGGCGCACGCTCAGTTGGTTCGTTCCGTCGGCGAGGCAGAGCCCGTCGGACACTTCATCGTATGGAATGCCCAACTCTTCCACAATAGCGTGGGCTGGCTTGCGAATCGTGACCTTGTTCATCAAATAGCCACTGCTCCAAAACCCTCCGCCCGGATAGTTGTTGCGCTCGATAATCAGAACCTTGCGGCCGACATTGGCCAGTTCCATGCCAGCCGTCAGCCCGCTGGGTCCGGCCCCCTCGATGATGACATCGCTCTCGATATAGTCATCGAACTGACGGGCAAACCCCTGGACAATGGCGCGTGTTACGTCCTCCTCGCGAACTGCACTGAAGGTAATCGTCTCCGACAGGCTCGTTTCTCCTCTCTTTCCCGGAACGCTAATCAGGTTGATATTAAGCGTCAGCTTATATACCACTTAGTGAGCATCACGTTGTGTCTCAGTTTGCAGGCAAAGCATAATTGGCGGTCGCACTTATGTTAAGCCCTGAAAATTGGAAAGAAGTCTTACCCCCTTGTCAGTTGCGGGTCCTGTAGAGACCCGGCCAACGAGCAACCCCGATTGTCCCAGCAAACCAGGCTCGTCAGGCCACTGTCGGGAGACAGTGGGGGCTGGAGGGACGGGAGGAGTGCCTGGGGCAGCCGCGATTTCTACGATTTTCTGTGTCCCAGCCGGCAGCACACCCGCATTGTTAAACTCCTATTTATGTTACAAAGTTCTTGCCGTGTTATCGGCATGTAACTGCATGAATCCACAACCAAGGCGCGAGTGAATTCGCCAAGCTTGCTTCACCCCTGTCTATGTACTCGAGCCTTGACAGTGGCAAGGGGTGTGTTTAGAATGAGCTTTTGATGCGAATGTACCGGTTGGTATAAAGAAGGAGGACACCTGTGGACGAGGCGCGGCTTACGCAGATGGTCCACGCGTCCGGTTGAGCGGCGAAACTGGGCCCCACGCCCCTCGCACAGGTTCTGTGCGGGTTGCCGAAAAGCCGGGACAAGCGGTTGATAGCGGGCGCTGACCTCACGGACGACGCGGGCGTGTACAAGCTGTCCGATGACCTTGCGCTGGTCGTGACGATTGACGTGTTTACGCCAATCGTGGACGATCCGTACACGTTCGGCCAGATCGCCGCCGCCAACTCTTTCAGTGACGTCTACGCAATGGGCGGCACGCCCGTCTGCGCGCTCAATTTCGTAGGTTTCCCCGAGGGCGAGCTGGAGCTTGATGTCCTCCAGCAGATTCTGCGGGGAGGCTTTGACAAGGCCGCCGAGGCAGGGGCCGCCATAGCCGGTGGACACTCGCTCGACGACGCCGAACTCAAGTACGGGCTGTCCGTTGTGGGAACCGTCCACCCGGACCGAATCGTTACGAACTCCGGCGCGCGCCCCGGAGATGCGCTCGTGCTGACCAAGCCCCTTGGGACCGGAATCATCGCCACGGCGTTGATGACCGGCTCCTCTGAAGAGGCATGGGTGCGCGAATCGGTGCGCTGGATGACGACCCTCAATCGCGCAGCATGTGAGGCGATGCTGGATGTGGGGGTCAACGCGTGTACTGATGTGACCGGCTTCGGGCTTCTGGGCCATCTCCAGCAGATGCTGACCGCCTCGGGAGCAGCAGGGGAAGTGTGGGCGGCTGATGTTCCGATAATGCCTGGTGCACGGTCGCTGGCTGCGCGGGAAATCGTGCCCGGCGGCCTTGGCCGCAACCGGTCGCATTACGGGCCCTGTATTACGCTTGCCCCGGACGTGCCAGGTGACCTCGCCGATGTGCTTTACGACCCGCAGACCTCCGGCGGCCTGCTGCTGGCATTGCCGCAGGCGCGGGCGGGTGAGTTTGTCGAAGCACTAACCAACCGAGGGGTGCCGGGCAACATAATCGGGCAGGTCACAGAGGGAAGGCCCGGTGCGATTCGTGTGATTACTGGAGGCGGTTAGACCGCGGCGCTTGTTTCCTCGAAGAGGAGGAGGCGCTTCGGAAGCCGAAGGGAAGACATGGTTGTGGGGGCGGATGGGGCCTGGTGGTCCTCCTGGGCTTCAAACCCAGTGCCGGGCCAGCGAAGGCTGTCCGGGGTGGGTTCGATTCCCACACGCTCCCGCCACATTTTCCCCGTGCGGACGGCCGGACGACTGCTTCTGTCTAAAGGGAATGATCCCAGGCCCAATTCGGAGGTTTCTCTGTTGAAGCGTTCAGTATCCGTGATTATTGCCATTATAGCGGCAGCGATTATTTTCGCTCCAGCGATATGCACTGCCACGCCTGTCCTCCGTACGCTCGACAACGGCCTGACAATCATCGTCAGCGAGAACCACTCGGCGCCGATTGTGGCTCTTCGGGTCTATGTCAAGACGGGAAGCGTTTACGAGGGCAGATGGCTCGGCGCCGGCATCTCCCATTTCCTCGAGCATTGCCTCGACGAAGGGACGCCGACACGCACCAAGGAGCAAATGAAGCGGATTGTCGAGGAAATCGGCAACGCCTCGAACGCTTATACGTCCAAGGACACAACCGCTTATTACATCACCGCTCCAAGCGCATTCTTCGATACTGCGCTCGATGTCCTGTCCGACTTCGTCCAGCACCCCACATTCCCGCCCGAACAGGTGGAGACCCAGCGGGGTATCATCCTCCGGGAGATCGCCATGGGCGATGACGACCCCGACCGCGAAATCTACAATCTCTTGCAGCAGACGATGTTCCAGCAGCATCCGTGTCGGTATCGCATCATAGGCTACACCGACCTCTTCCGGAAACTTACGCGCGAGGACCTCGTCCAGTACTACAATGAGCGTTACGTTCCATCCAATACCGTCGTGGTGGCGGTCGGAGATTTTGACGCCGACGAAATGCTGGCCAAGATCACGGCTGCGTTCAAGGACTGGCCGCGGAAGACCGCGCCGCCTGTATACCTTGAGCCTGAACCGAAGCAGATGGCTCCGCGCAGGGCTACCAAGGTGATGCCCGTCCTTTCATCGGCCCGGATGATGCTTGGCTACCACACCGTCAGCATCCGCCATCCGGACCTTTATCCGTTGGACATCCTCTCGTACATCCTTACGAACGGCCGGACATCGCGCCTGCACAGGAGACTCGTGGAGGAACTCGTTATTGCGCAGAGCGTGAGCAGTTGGTCCGTAACGCCGAGATATGACGCAGGCTATTTCGCCATAAACGTCACCCTCGACCCCGGAAAGGTCCGACGTGCCGAGCGGGTAGTGCTTGCGGAGCTGGAAAAGATAAAGTCCGAACCGGTTACGGGCGAGGAACTGCAGCGCGCTAAGGCCCAAAAGGAGTCGGACTTGCTCTTCTCGCGCCAGACGGCCGAAGAGCAGGCGTCCGTCCTGGGCAACGACTGGATAGCGACCGGAGACCTCAACTTCAGCGAGCACTACGTTGAGGCGCTCAAGAGGGTCACGGCTGCCGACATCATGCGTGTGGCCAACGAGTACTTCACCGAGAACAACCGCACTGTCGCCCTGCTTACACCGAAAGCGCCTCCTCGCCGGCGCGTCGCGGTCAAGAGCGCACACGCAGGCCGCATTACCAAGCATAGGCTGGGCAATGGTATAACGCTTCTTCTCCAGGAGAACCCGGAGCTGCCGATTGTTTCGCTTCTTGCGGCATTCGAGGGCGGGGTGCGCTACGAGACGGAGAAGACCAACGGCATCTGCCGGCTGATGAGCAACCTCCTGGTGCGGGGCACGAA
>JALGUK010000288.1 GCA_029820875.1 Candidatus Zipacnadia bacterium | reverse complement strand
CTCGGTGAGGGGGTGGGCCGCAAGATAGGCCTCGACGGCGGCGACGGCTTCCTCGACGTCGTTGTTCAGGCCGCTTTCCCAGGTGCCGTACTTGTTTAGGTCGGCGATGGTGACACCCTGAGCCCTCACCACCGGCGGGACAACGAGCGCACTGCTTACGACCAGCACGAGCAACAGACGGCTATAGGCATTCCCCCGCTGCGCAAGCATCCGCTTCACCTCCTGCATCTCAAAAACAATAAACGCTCCCCGTCTCGCCGTCTCCGGCAAGTTCAGAGAGCGCTTCGATTCCATGCAGCCCGTTCCACGGGAGGCCCCTCCTTCACCATCCCCCTGGGGGTGGGGGCACTACTGCACTACCTGGCCCGGTGGAACAAGGACATTATAGCACAAATTTTCGGGGGAGGGCAAGAGAAATTCAAAGTTTTTGATTAGTCACCAGGGGCCAAGCGCAGCGGCGCCATCCAGAAGTCCCGGAAATTGGCAGGGCAGTCGGAAACCCCGATGCCCACGTAACCGCCATCGAGCGCAGCGGGGTCGGTGAACCGAAGCGCCTCAGCGCCGTTGAGTCGCAGGCTTAGTCTCCCATCCCGTTGGATTATGGTCACATGGAGCACCCGCGGGAAGGCGTTGTGGCCGCCGATTCTTATGATTCGAAAACGAGGGTCGCGGGTCTCCGCCACAACCTTCCCCAGCCTCAGCAGCCGCGTGACCTGCCCGCGCTCACCGGCTATCAGAAACCGGTAGCCGCTGTCGAGAGAGCGGCTCTCGGCGCAGGTGACGAGGTTGATGTTATAGTAGGGATAGTGATAATGCTCGCCGCTTGCATATCCTTCGGTGTACTCGCTGACCCAGAAATCCACCTGCAAATTCCGGGGTTGTGGATGGATGTTGTAGCACATCGCCCTGGGCAGCCCCTTGCCGGTGAACCAGTAATCCCAGTCCATGCACGCCATGCCAGAGTGGACCAGCCACTGTCCCTCCTGCGGTTGCCAGTCGGTCTCAACTTCGCGGAAGGCATAGTGACGCGCACGCCGATTTCCCAATCTAATCCTATGGACCACTGCATCACCGCCGCTTACGTAGACGCAGCACTGCTCTCCTATAAGTGGCTTTCCATCCTTGTAGGCGAGGCCGACCCGGCCCATCTTCGCCACAACGAAGTTCCCATCGCGCCACAATGACAGCTCTTCGCCTGGCGACGGCTCGAGCTCCGTCTCCGCGACCGTCACTCCCTGCCGAAGAAGGTGCAATCGGACGGGCTGGCTCTCGATCAGTTCAACGGCATAGCCGCTGCGTATGTCTCTATTGTCACATGCGACCGCTAGGCCGAGAACTGCCCCGGACGAGAGCGCACAGCCTTCCGCCGTCAGCGAGACGTCACCAGTGCACGGGTGCGCATACCACAGCACAGTCGGCTGGTTCCCCCGCGGCACCGCCCGAATGCCTGGCTCTCGGTTCGGAAGAGCCGTGGGATACCAGCGTGTCCCAGCGGGCTGCCACACGTGTCCGAGGACAGGCATCCGCAGGCCTTCCCGCTCTCCAGGGATATACTCCCGCGCGCCACTTACGTGGGAAATCTCCGCCCCAGGCGGCTCCAGCTTACGCGCCCTGAAGTTGTCGAACTGCGCATCGCCTGCTACGAACAGACCACAAGCGCCGCCTGGTATATCGAAGTCATAAACCGCTTTCTCCACCGACCTCACACGTGCAAAGAGTCGCCCCTCCTGATAGGAAAGCTCAATATGCAGACCATCTACCCCGGCGAGGGAGCCCCTGTCCAATATGGTCTTTTTCCCGTCCATGAACTTGGCGAACGTGTACTGTGTCGGCTCCACTGATAGGATGTACCCGGAGCCGCCCGTCCAGTTCAGGCAGATTCCCGCAGCGCCCACGCGGACTATGACATCCACAGATACAGTGGTCCCATCCCAGCCTGCGCCAACCCGAAGGGCACGAGTGAGCCGTTTGCTGTGGCCGCGTAAGTATCCCTGCATCAGACGCCACTGACCGCCGCTGGTCTCCCAGCATTCGCCTAGCTCAGGCCGCTCGAAGTCATCTCTTGCAACGTGCATCGGCTGCACATCTACATCATCAAACTTCGCAAGCCCTGGTCCATCAGCGAAGAGCCCGACCCTGCCGCTCGTGTACAGCGGCAAAGCAGCGTCAAATACCTTCGCACCGCTCACATAGCAACGGACTCGCTCGTTGACGGCTTCTACCGCCAGCTCGTACCACGTGCCGGCGCGCCACGCTACAGTACCTTCGGCCAACACAAGTTCCTCGCCCTCGCGAACGAGAATCAAGCTCGCGACGCCTTGAGCCTCCACTTGGCCGGGCCGTACCGAGAGCAAGGCATAGTTCTTCGCATCCTGGCAGTAGAACGCCAATCCTACGCGGGTGCCCTCGACCGCTTGCACAGCTACCCGCGCCCGGTACCGGTCCCAGAAATCGTAGCCTGTGACAACCAGCGCGCGATGGGCGCCCTTCGTCTCATACCACGAAGCGCCGATTGGGCCGCCGTCGCGTGCGATAAGGGGATCGCGGTAGATGCCAACGGTCCAGGTCCCGCGTAGCGGCTCCCACGTGTTTTGCACTGCCTCGGGCTCGAAGAAATCGTCGTGGAAGTGAACATCGCCGACCGGCTGAACGCGGATGTCGGTGACATGCGCCTCCGCAGACGGCGCCACCTGGCCCGCTATCGGACGCCGGCTCCACGTGCGCAGCAGCACGACGCCCCTCTGCGACACCTCGACCATCGGTATTCGCCGCTTGATCTGCACCTGTCCGAGGTGGGCGGCGGCGCCACGGACTGCGACTCGCTCGTACCTCCCATCACAGACGGAGAGCGTTGTGCGCTGGCTGTCGAACTTCACCACCAAGCCTTTGCCCCCGGCCCAATCGAGAAGGACCCGTTGGTGAGGACCCGTGTCGGCAAGTGTGAGATACACGTTGTATCCGCCCGGCTCGGTGTCGGCAGCCAGCCGGGCATCAAATGAAGGAGCCTCGTAAGCAAGGAGCCCCGGCGTCAGCAGCGCCAGCACCCCTCCGAGTACGATCCAGCGGCACATGTCCCTGTCCCCCGATGGTGTGCCCTGTGCGGCCCTTACGCATGTCGATACAGCTCATTTTGTTCTTCGCTGTTCCGGCGCCAAGTCCTGCCGGGCG
>JALGUK010000287.1 GCA_029820875.1 Candidatus Zipacnadia bacterium | reverse complement strand
AATGCGGGCAGCCCAGGCCATGCTTACCAAAACAGGCGATACCCGTATGAGATCATCCAGCCGTACATCAAGAACACGGGTATTTTCGTCTGCCCGGGTGATCCGAGTCCATGGGATCCGAGCGTGTACGGCACGCCGGACGCCTGGTTGTGTTCGTATGGCGCAAACATCCATGTCAGCGCTGCTTCGCCCTCAATCAACCCGGCGGCTGACGGCTTCAAGGGTGGCACCCGCGGAGTCAGGCTGTCAGTTCTTCAAGTCCCGGCTGAAACCGTGGGCTGGTGCGACGTGTACCAGCAGCCTGTCTCGTCCGGTTTCGTGCCCGCTCCTGGAATGAGCAAGTGCTGTCCTCAATGGACAAGCGTTACCTGGGGGCTTGGCCCTCGCGTAGCTTACTGTGGCCTGACCCGCCACCTCGGGGGCATTAACGTTGTCTGGATGGACGGGCACGCGAAGTTCGTCAAGTTCGTCACCGAGCCGCGCGACGAGGCATACCCGTATCCCACCTTGTGTGCGAACAACGAGTTCCTCAACTACCCACCGTGGACGGTCGAGGACGACTGAGCCGTAGAATGGGAGGGCTGGCTCCTTGCTGGAAGGAATCAGCCCTCCCTTGTTTTTCGGCATCTGGGCGATTATGTTGCAGCCGGATGTGAAGGAGGTTCCACAATGTCGCAAAGCCCAGCATGTGTGCTTTGCCTGGTAGTGCTAGCTGCTGCGCTCTGCCTGATAGCCGGAAGGACTCACGGTGACGACGGCTTGACCCCGAAGAAATTCCCGCCGGGTGGCCCGGACGTTACGGCATTGACCCGTGTCGAGGACAACGGCTTGCTCAAGATTGGTTTACTACCCCAACGGGAGGGCAACCCTCGCAACTCCGAGGGCGACTTCATACAGCTCAAGGATGGTAGGCTCCTGTTTGTCTACTCCCATTTCGATGGAGGATATGGGGACGACGCCGGGGCGTACCTGGCCGGGCGTTTTTCCAGCGACGACGGGCTGACCTGGACTGATGAAGACGTCGTAATCTTACCGAACGAGGGCGACATAAACGTGATGTCCGTGTCGCTGCTGCGGCTGCAAAGCGGCGAGATTGCGTTGTTCTACCTGCGCAAGAACTCGAGCAAGGATTGCCACCTGTACATGCGGGTGTCCACGGACGAGGCCCAGACCTGGAGCGAACCCACACTGTGCATTCCCCGGGAAGGCTACTTCGTGGTCAACAACGACCGTGTCATCCAGCTGAAGAGCGGCAGATTGCTGGCTCCCGCCGCGGCTTACGGCTGGGCGACCTGCTTTCTTTCCGACGATAACGGCAAGACCTGGTACCAGAGCGACACGGAGGTCAAAGACTGGACCGGTGTCAGGGGAGGATTGCAGGAGCCTGCGGTCATCGAACTGAAGGACGGTCGGCTGATGATGGTGTGCCGAACGGCTCTGGGGCGCCAGTACGGGTCGTGGTCGGAAGACGGCGGAATTACGTGGTCGTCACCCGCTGAACCGCTGAACATCATCTCCCCGCGTGTGCCGTGCGCGATAGAGCGCATTCCAGCGACGGGTGACATTCTTCTCGTATGGGTAGACCACAGTGATGCGCCTTTGTCTCTGCTTGGGGGGTATTTCGGCGGCAAGGCCACCCCCCTACGGGCTGCCATCTCGCGGGACGAAGGCCTCACCTGGGAGAATGTCAAAACGCTGGAGGACGATCCGGACGGTTACTACGTATACCCGGCCATCGAGTTCGTGGGGGATCGCGTGCTGCTGGCCTATTGTGCCGGCAACGAGCCCTACCACATGGCAAAGACTCAGATTACCGTCTTTGATGTGGACTGGCTGTACGAATGAGGCGAACAGGAAGCTGGAGAAAGGAGCTCAAGGCATGTTTTCGCTGTTGTTGGCCTCGATTTTGAGTTTGCAGATGGGCCTATCATCGGCCATCTGCGGGACAAGCGCTGACATCGGCAACACTGCAGGTGATGAGATGAAGAAGCTGTACCGCGGCGAGAAGGTCACCGACTGGGAAGGTCTTAAGGCCTACACGGGCGAGCGGGCCGCCGAGGCCATCGTCGGCAAGAGAAGACAGCAGGCATACCTTTTCAACTACAGACAGCTCGAGGCCAACTACGGCGAGAACGTGGAGTTCCAGCTCCGGCGCGAGCAGGTCATTTTGTGCCCCCAGACAGTTGATTTCCTCTACAGCAAGTTCACCCCGCTGAAGGTCCGGTATCGCCCCGGCTCGCGTCCCGCCCTGGAGAAGGTCGTAAATGATGTTACCGCTGGTTGCACCACCGACCGCGAGAAGGCCCTTGCCCTGATGCGTTTCTGCCGCGACCTGTACAAGAGAGGTAACTGGGATAAGAGACCCTTCAGCGAGTACATTTACGGCGGCACTGAGGAACAGCTCATCGAGAAGGGTGAACAGCTTTGCGAGTGCCTTGGACGGCTGTATGTCGCCCTGTGCGAGATAGCGGGCATCCCCGGGCGGATAGTCATGCACGACATCGGCGGGCACATCACCTCCGAGGTGTACGTGGACGGGCACTGGGCGTACATAGATCCCCGCTGCGCCATGTACTTCCTCAAGCCGGACGGCTCGTTTGCGTCGGTCTGGGAGCTGTGGAACAACCCGGCTCTTCTTCGCGCACAAAGTGAGGAGGTCAAGGCGGACGTCTCTCCGCGGTGGACGTGGGAATACCGCGTGTGGAAGTGTGAGGCGATGTACTTCGACCCCAATGAGGTCAACGGCTTCGAGAACTACAGTCTCGCCGACGCAGACCGGTACAATTACGCCCAGCTTCCCTACCAGGAAGCCGTAGACCGCGGTCTGTTCGTCATCAACAAGGACTACTGCGCGGCGATCGACCGCGTCTTCGGGTTTGCCCCGAATCCAACGCTTACCTGGAAGCGCAATAAGCTGAAGACCATCCCCCTTGCCTACCGTCATGACGGGTTCAGTATGTACTGGGGCACGAGGCCGCCGATGACGCGGAAGATGCTCGAGGAGAAGTATATCGATATCTTCAAAGACTCGAACGTTACGAGCGTCGTGTGGGGTGTCGGCCCCGGCAGCGTCTTCTGCTACGACACCAAGGTCGGCGAAATCTTCGGCGACGGGCTGACCGAAGAGCAGTGGAAGATGATGCGCATCGGCGACCGCTGGGTGAACGAGAAC
>JALGUK010000286.1 GCA_029820875.1 Candidatus Zipacnadia bacterium | reverse complement strand
GAGGAGGCCGGGGTGCGAGGGGATATCGACTCTCTTACGGTGGACCAGATAGATGCACTTGTCGGTGCGGTGACCGCCCACGCGGTCCGAAACCTGAAGGCCGCCTGGTACGGTGACCGGACCGAAGGAGTGCTGGTGACGCCCGCGCGGTTGTGGGAGCAAGGGCGCGGCCCGCAGGCCCTCTGACGTGCTCAGCTAACCCTCCCCGCCTCTTCGACCGTGGTGAGTCCTGCCAGGGCCTTTTCCGCTGCATCGGCTGCTATCGGGTGGATGGTTTGCAGCACGTGCTCTGTGATTTCGTCCGCGTCGGCCCCGGCGAGGATAAGCGATCTGAGAGGCTCGTCCATTGGGAGAACCTCGAACACCCCCACTTGGCCCCGGTAGCCCTTCGCGCGACAGGCCTCGCACCCTTTAGCACGCCACACTGTCAACCCTTCCTCGGGCCGGCCCGTTTGCGCCGCCAACCACTCGGCCTCCGCCGGCGTCGCCGGCGAGTTTTGCTTGCACAGGTCACAGAGCCTGCGAACCAGCCTCTGGGCGATGATGCCCTTCAGCGCGGTGGTGAGTAGGAACCTCTCTGCACCCAGCTTCAGCAGCTTCCGGAGGGTCTCGGTGGCCGTCTGCGCAGTGAAACCCGCTATCACAAGCCTCTCGCCCATCCCTGCCTGTAAGCAAGCTCTGACGGTTTCAAGGTCCGGCATATCCCCGCACATAAGCACGTCCGGGTCGTGCGTGAGGGCATGCTTTACGGCGGAATCGAAGCTCAGATGTGCATCCTCGATGACGGGAACCTGGGTTACGCCTGCAAGCGGCGTCTCGACGGGCGATTCCAGGGTGACAATGTGGCAAGTGGAGTGCTGTAAGCGCTGCAAGAAGGCATAAAGGGTGGTCGTCCGTCCCGATTCAGGCGGTGCGGCTACCACAAGTACTCCTGAATCATGTGACAGGAGCTGCTCGCACAGCCCCAGGTCTTCGGGCCGAAGGCCGAGGTCCGTCAGGCTGAGCAACATGCCGCCCGGGTATTGCATTCGCACCACGAGGCTGTCGCCGCTGGGTGTCGGCAGGGTTGAGAGCTGCAGGTCGTAGTCGCGGTCCAAGTCCTCTGAGTGCCAGCGCATGTGCGCATGCTGGGGAAGATGGCGGGCGGCCAGGCGCATTCCCGCCAGGAGCTTGAGCTGGTTGATAACTTGCCTGCCGACATTCGGGGGGAGTTGTTCGACTTCCTCAAGCACCCCATCCACGCGCTGGCGAATGCGGCATTCCGCCACGCCCGGCTCGCAATGCAGAGCCGAAGCATGCGCGAGGGCCGCGCCCTCGAGATACCCTTGCGCGAGCACGACCGGGTCAGCGCCGAAGCCGTTGCCGGCTTGACTGAGTATCTCGCGGATGGCCTCTGACTCCTCGAAACACTCCTCGCATACAATCAAGTGCTCGCTGATTGCATGGGCGAGCTCATCGTCCAGCTTGCCCTCTAAGAAGTTTACCAGTTCACCTCGCACCTTACGGCAGTGCATGGCTTCCTTTTCCCTTCGTCCCTCTGGAGTGTCTACTTAGGGGAGAACGCCTTCACAATGCTCAGGAGAATCGCCGCTCCGATAAAAGCGACAATGATGCTCCAAATGTTCAGACCGGTCACCCCGACGCCCCCAAGCAGGTTAAAGATGAATCCGCCGATGACGGCCCCGGCGACGCCGAGCGCGACGTTCATCAGGCACCCCTGCCGTTTCGTCCCGAACGCCATATTGGCCAGCCATCCGGCGATTCCGCCCACGATGATAAGCACGAGCAATCCCATCGGTCAGCCCTCCCAGTCGGCCGGGAACGCATTACAGCCGCACTCGCCGGCCGCACTCACTGCACTGGTAGAACTTGAGCCGCCTCGGAATCTTATTGACCGTGTGGCATCTGGGGCAGCGTACGCGTCTGAGCAATAGCTCGTCCCCGATCTTCCAGACGACCAGCCCCACGGTTCCGAGCAGAAGCAGCCCGCCCATGGACGTGACCAGCGCCCCGAAGATGAACAGGGTGCTGCCCGGGGTGAACCGCACGCAGTAAAGGCCCAGCCCGATGCCCGCCGCTCCACCCACGAACAGGACAAGCGCCATTTTCACCCAGTCGTTGAACCACTTCGTTTTCGACTTTTTGGACTTCTTGGTCGTCTTCTTTTTTTTCGTCTTGCTGCTCATCCAGAGTGCCTCTTTATCCCTGAGCGATGGGGTACGCTCTCAATGTTCAGGCCCGGCGGCCTCGTTCGAGCAGGCGGATTTGCATTTCCAGGTTCTGCAAGCCCTCAGCGCCGCTGCACAACACGTCACCCTCTCCCCGCACGGCGGCGATGAATCTCTGGAGCGATTCCTGCATGAAATCCTTCAGTTTCCGCTCTTGGTCGCCCCGCTTCAGGAACGCACAATAGATGCCGTTTTCGTCGTTTCGCCCCTCGTAGTTGACGATGAAATCATTTACCCCAAACCGCCGCATAGGAGTACCCTCTGCAATGTTGCCGTGGCTTATTCGCACCTTTACGGATGACCCGTCCGGGCGGACGTAGTCGAATTCCGCGGTCGTGCGCTTGCGTTCGATGCGGCAGTCCACCGTCTCCCAGGCAATCTCCCCGTCAGGGACAAACTTCATCAGGACCGCCAGGGAATGGCTGGACAGCTCGACCCAGATAGGCTCCCACTCGCGTTTCCCGCCGCCTCCCTTGGAATCCATCTCGAAGACGAAGCTGTTTATGTCATCCAGCGGCCCTCTTTCTTGTTCGTAGAGGGCGAGGTAGCCGGGTATGCCGGCTGCGTACTGCGTGTTGACGGCAAGGCGGAGGTCTTTTTCCGCTGTAAGGTCAACCACGCCCTTCGCCTTCGCGAGCATCTCGTCGCCACCGAGGTTCCAGTCCCATATAAGAGGCTTTTCGCACAGGACGTGTGCTCCGGCTTGGAGCGCAGCGGTCGCATGTTCAACATGCAGGGGCGGCGGCGTGCATACGCTGACTAAGTCCGGGTATTCCTCATTCAGCATCGTTGCGGCATCTGTATAGGCGCGCCCCTGGAAGTCAAAGATGCCTCTTAGGGTTTCGGCCGTCTTTTGCGTGCTCGCAGGCGACGTGCCGACGAAAGCAACGACATCGCACGCCTCCTGACACTTCACAGAGATGGGGCATTACCCGACTATTTCCCGACAAAATCACTAATTCTTAATTTCACGACCACCCTGGCGCTTTCCTTCCTTCTCGTTTTCTTCACCTGCCCCCGGCTTACTGCTCGCTGTTCAATGCAATCGGCTTTGGCATTGTCATCCTCCGTCCGATCACGCCTCCGTGCCGTGCCACAAGCGCGGCAAAGTCTACTTCGAGCGGCCGCAGAAGCCCGTCGGTGGGCGGAAGAGCAAGGTATTTGTGTACGAGTGCCCGCATTTTCTCGTTGTAGGCTTTGCGCGAATGCCCGTGCGCCCAATTGCGCCCCGGGAGGCGCCGCAGGTCGCCGTTGAATTCGGGGCTTATGTGGTAGAGTTCGTGAAAGGTGGTAACCAGCTTTGACTCGAGGGGCAGATTGCAGAAGCGCGGGAGATAAAAGTAAATCAGGTACAGTACATCCCGACCCTCGTGCTTTATCTTGGGCATCTGCCAGACGCGCCCCTGCTGCTCGACGACATCCGCGCCCCCTTCGAATCTCAGCGGGGCGATTTTGGCGTAGACTCCGCGTGTGCTGGGAGTACGCGCCTGCGCGAAGCAAGTCAGCAGGCGCGAGCAGTCAATGTGGGCAAACTCCGGGCAGCGCGCGGCGATGTCAGCGATGACTTGTGCCATGTGAGCGGTGAAGTCGAGGGCCATTTGTGCTCCCGATGCCGAGTCGGCTCAGATGATGGGCGGTGGCGGTGGCCCTCCACCGGTGCCACCGGAGTCCGAAGAGCTTACATAAATATATGACCCGATTTCCCCGGTGCCGAGGTCGGCCAGCGTGGAAGCGGTGGGCGGGACATTGATGATTATCGGCGCTGGGGCAGTATACCCTTCGGGTGGTATAACCGAGAAGCGCTGCTCACCGGTCGGCACGCCCGTCAGAGTGAAGTTTCCGTTCGAATCGGACATAGCGCGCGCGGTTCCCAACTCGACCAGTACTCCCGCAACGGGCTTGCCGGTTGCGGAATCCATCACCCGCCCTGTAATCTGAACCGTGGCGCTGGCGTTGCCGCCACTGCAGCCGGCCAGAATAAAGCACATAGTGCACACGACGACAACTGCGCTCAGTGTGGTTCTCATCTGCATTTCTCCCGGGTGGCACTTTTTGCGCCGTCCATGCTTCCTGAACAGTTTATCGCAAGCGGACCGGGGGCGTCAAGGGGGCAGGGAGCGGGCCGTTGCCGCTCCCGTCTTCTGAATGCGACCTTGACGCTAAGGACTACACGGGCTAAAATAGCAGCCGTTTGAATTGCTTTCTGCCAGGGCTGCGTGCCCCTCGAACCAGTTCGCTGAACCCTTCCGTGGATTTGCCCTCCCGGACTGAGGTGACCTGATGAACGACATCGTTTTCCGCGAGGAAATCGCCCCCAAGACTTACCGGTATAAGATTATCCAGCCCAAGATTGCCAGGAAACGGAAGGCCGGCCAGTTCGTCATAATACGCGTCCACGAGGGCGGGGAGCGGATTCCGCTGACGATTGTGGACTCCGATCCCGAAGCCGGTACCATCACGCTGATTTTTCAGGTCGTGGGTCACACGACAGGGGAGTTGGCCGAGCTCGATGTCGGGGATTCTCTTATGGATGTAGTCGGTCCTCTGGGGCGACCGACGCACATCGAGCGGTATGGAACAGCCTGCGTCATCGGGGGTGGGTATGGAACAGCACCGGTTCTTCCCATTGCTGAGGCGCTATCGGACGCAGGGAATGAACTGATAGGTATAATCGGAGCACGGACCAGGGAACTGCTGATTCTCGAAGAAGAGCTTGGCGCAATCTGCTCGCGGCTGGAGGTTGCCACTGATGACGGCAGCTACGGACACCATGGGTTCGTCACTGATGTGCTGAAGCAGCTTCTGGACGATGGCGTAAGAATTGATTTTGTGCTGGCCGTCGGCCCGACGCCGATGATGAAGGCCGTCTCCAACCTCACCCGCGAGCGCGGCATCAAGACCATGGTCAGCCTCAATCCGATTATGGTTGACGGGACAGGGATGTGCGGAGGGTGTCGGGTTGAGGTCGGTGGGGAGACGAAGTTCGCGTGTGTGGACGGCCCCGAGTTCGACGGCCATCTGGTTAACTATGACCTCTTGATGAAGCGCCAGAGCACATACAAAGCTGAGGAGAAGCAGGCCGCCCAGTGGCCACCGCACTGCAGGAGCAAGCATGCGGGTTAGACTGAGGCCGCCGGTTGCGGCTAAGCCCTTGGAGGAACACTCATGCCTGAGCACCCATCGAAAGCACCCCGCCAGCCGATGCCCGAGCAACCCCCTGAGCAAAGGATTCACAATTTCAACGAGGTACCGCTCGGCTACACGCCGCAACAGGCGGTTGCCGAGGCCAGTCGCTGCCTGCAATGCAAGAATCCGAAGTGTATTGACGGTTGCCCCGTAGCTGTCGACATCCCCGCGTTCATAGCTTTGATACGTGATGGGAAGTTTGCGGAGGCCGCGCGCAAGATCAAGGAGACCAACGTGCTTCCAGCCGTTTGCGGGCGGGTCTGCCCCCAGGAGACACAGTGCGAGGCGATGTGCGTCCTCGGAAGGAGGGGCGAGCCGATTGCAATCGG
>JALGUK010000009.1 GCA_029820875.1 Candidatus Zipacnadia bacterium | reverse complement strand
CACAACGGAAGATGTCTCGGGTAGAGGCTCGATGTGTACATCAGCAGTGTTTTCGAGGCATCAACATCAATGAGGTCGGTGAAGATGATGACCAGCGATCTGCGCTTGTTTCGCAGGGCAAGAGTGCGGAAGGCAAGACCATAGTCGGGTTCGAGCAGCTCCGGCTCGATGGCGTAGAGTTCGTCCATAATTTTGGACAGTTGCGGCCGTCCCTTGGCAGGGGCGACATACGACTTCACCACATCGCTGAAAACAATAAGCCCTACACGGTCGTCGCGCAACATTGCAGCATACCCGAGCATCAATGTTGCGTTGATTGCATAATCCAGCTTCGACATGCCCTCCAGCTCCGCTGACATCATACGGCCGGCATCGAGCATGACAATCACGTTCTGACCGCGTTCCGGTTGGTATTGCCGGCTGACGGGTTTACTCCTTCTGGCCGTAGCCTTCCAGTCAATACGCCGAAACTCGTCGTCGGGCACGTAGTCGCGAAGGCTCTCAAATTCCGTACCTTCTCCCCGCTGTCGCACCCTTTTGGAACCGGCCTCGACGCTATGTCGGCGCAACGCTATAATCTCGTATTTCCGAATGTTTATGAGACTGGGGTACACCTTCACCCGTCTCGCCGCAGGTTGGCGCATCCGGCGTTCCAGCAGGCCAAACAAGGACTTGCAGCGGATATCCAAGTCACCAAAGCTGAAGTCCCCTCGCCGCGGGGGTATCACATGATAGGCTTTTGTTTGGCGTGCGCGGGGAGGGATGTCGAAGACGATTTCGCGCCCGTCGTGCGCGAATTGATATGGAGGATTGTCCTTTACGCGGATGCTCAGGGGTATGGCGCAACGGCTGCGAACGCTGATTTCTACGCGGTTGGAGGCGCCCAAGGATAGTTTCTCGTCTAAGCGACGTTGAACATCGAAGTGCTGGATGCGGCCGCTGATATAAAAGTCGGCGAATGCAATCAACAAAATAGCGCTGTTGAATGCGAGTGCCATCGCAGGGGCATGGCGGGGATTGACCACGACCAAAAGGGGGATACCCAGCAATAGCAGCGCGCCAAGGCGACTGGTGGGCGCAAACGGTATCACCGAGGCACCTCGATACTGTCCAGAACATTCCGGAGAATATCGTCAGCGCAAAGGCCCTCGATCTCGGCCTCGGGCCGAAGAATTACTCGATGCCGGAGGGTAGGGAGGGCCATGGCCTTTACGTCGTCAGGGATTACGTAGTTCCGGCCATGAATCGCCGCACGGGCCTTGCTTGCGAGCAGGAGCATGACCGCACCCCTGGGGCTGCATCCCAGGAAGAGGTTGTCCGCCTCCCGCGTCCGGCGGGCGATGTCGGAGATATAGCTTATGATTCCAGGCTCGACGGTGACAGAGCGAGTCTCCTCGGCGCAGGCCATGATATCGGCTGGGCCGGCAAACGAGCGAAGTCCGAAGTCAGCCAACCGGTGGGGTGAGAAGCCCCGGTCATGCAGCCTCAGGAGACGGTCTTCTTCCTCCTTGGTGGGGTAGTCTATGATAATCTTGAACAGAAAGCGGTCAAGTTGCGCCTCTGGAAGCGGATAGGTGCCCTCATACTCGACCGGATTCTGTGTTGCGAAGACCATAAAGGGCCTCGGCAACGGGTGCATGACCCCGTCAATTGTGACCTGGCGCTCTTCCATGCCTTCGAGCAGCGCAGACTGTGTCTTTGCGGGAGCACGGTTTATCTCGTCGGCCAACAGCAGACATGTGAAGATGGGGCCCTTCTTGAGGCTGAACTTTGCGGTCTGCATGTCAAAAACGTACGTGCCGAGGATATCCGAGGGCATCAGGTCGGGGGTCATCTGAATGCGTTTGAACTCGCACCCTATCACCAGCCCCAACGCTTTGACCATGAGGGTCTTGGCAGTGCCCGGCACTCCTTCGAAGAGGACATGCCCTTCACACAGCATTGCTGCGAGAATGGCTTCGACTGCCTCCTCCTGTCCTACGATAACTTTGGCGAGCTCAGCTCTTACATGCTCGGCGAGGGCTTGTGTCTTTTGTATCTGTGGTATGTGCTCGGATTCGCGGGGCGGCTGCTGGGCCACTTTGGACATTCTCCTTGTAGCAGAACCGCGCGGAGTCGGACAATCAAGCACTTTCCTGGGGCGCGGGGCCGCCCCGCAGCTTGATGGCATAATTTATCGCATCGCGCAATTCGGCGTTGGTAATGCGGCCCCCCACGAACTCCAGTTGCAGCAGTTTGTTCATCTGAGCGAAGATTTCCCCACGCGACATCCCCTCCTCATGCCAGATCTCCACTTGCCTCCTCAGTGACTCTCTCCGCTTCAGCGGAATCTGCTGCACCTGGGCGCGAATAAACTCCATGACCTCCTCAATGCTTTGCGTCTCATACGGCTGATCATCGCCTGCCTGGGTGGGGCAGAAAACATCATTGCCGTGATCATAGGTCACGTTGATCTGCGCGGTGGAACCACCTGGAGTCTCGAAAATGATCGCGATGTTGGTGGTTTTCTCGTCACCGTCGCCCCATTCGGAATACTCGCGCCGAAGATTGCCATAGGCTATCTTCCGTTCGTACGGCTGCGTGTACTGCGCTATCAGAGCATCAATCTGCTCCTGGAGCTTATGTAGTCGGTTCGCGCTTGTGTTTGACACCGAGGCATCTCCCGAGGCTTGGCAACAGGAAGCGAAGTTGAGACGAATATCAACATTCTACGCGGCAATTGTAGCACAAACGTGAGTGTAAATCAACCCTTGCCGGTTGTACTGCCGGGGGGTTCTGTGGTACCCTTTAGGCAGACCGCTTGGCTGGGTCGGCAGTGGCCGAGGGGAGATGCTGGATGGCTCAAGCGAATCATGTGCAGCAGGTGGGATGGCGGTCCGGACCCAGGACCATCAGTGACATCGTTGACGGGTCCATCAATCTTTACCGGCGTCACTTCGGCCACCTGCTGGGAATTACGGCTGTTGTATATGTACCCGTTTCGATTATCTATCTCGGATTGTGGTACCTGCTCTGGAGTACGCTCTCTAAGCCTGGTGGGGGGTGGAACTCAGATATCATCGGGCATATGCCCACGCTGGTGGCGGCGGGGGTGGCTGTGGCAGTGGGGTTTTCGTTAGCGATGATGATTGCGCAGGCTGCACTGACATGGGCGATTTCAGAGATATATCTCGGCGTCGAGGTCAGTATCGGGACTGCTTATCGCTACGTCCTTTCGCGGTTTTGGCCACTGCTTCTGACAACAGCTCTTGCCACACTCGTAATCGGACTGCCGCTTACCCCGGGGCTGGCCATTATACTGTTCGGCGTAACTGACGTCGTCTTTGCAATAATCGGCGGCGGGCTATTGCTTCTGGGAAGCATCCCTTCTTTGATTCTCGGCGTCCTGTTCGCATTTGTCGTACCGGTTGTGGTGGTTGAGGAGCGGGCGTATACTGTAGCATTGGCACGAAGTCGTCAACTCGTAGGCGGATACTTCTGGCGGGTTGTTGGTGTGTTTGTTGTTCTCAGCTTACTGGTGCAGGCGGTCTCGAGCGCGCTCGTTGCTCCGGTAAGTATCCTTGCCGTCGGACTTTTCGCGATGCGGACCGTCACTCTCCCGATTGTGCAGACTGGAGTTCAAGCCGTTGGGGTGGTTGCTACGCTTCTGTTGACCCCGCTGCAACTGATCGGTTCCATTCTTGTATACTATGACTTGCGCATACGAAAAGAGGGGTTTGATCTGGACCGCATGGCGGCAGAACTGGAGGCTGCGGGATGAGAACTGCGGGTCTTCTTATTGTGGCGCTTCTTCTTGCGGTAGGACCACGCGTTTGCACAGCGCAGAAAACGCCTGATGTGCCAACGGTTTCATCAACCGATGAGCTGAGGGCGGTCGCCCGGCAGATTCTTTCTGGGACTGAGTATCAGAGACAGATGCGGGCTGCCGGGCAGGTGCCTGTCACGCAACGACTGTGGGAAGCCCTCTTTAGGTGGCTTAGACGCATCCTCAGCCAACCACTGTTCGAGGGGCTTCAGCGAGCGCATCCCATAGCTTACTGGGCGTTGGTGGCAGGCTTGACTGGCTTGCTGGGTCTGCTGCTGTTCCACTTCGCGGTTATCCTTCGGTCCACACTTCGCGGAACTCGTCGCAAGGTGGAGGAGGTACTGACGCCGTCGGATAACAAGCCGACGACGCAGAATCTGGTTGCCGAAGCGGAACAAGCCGCAGCCGTCGGTCGGTATAGGGACGCGATCCGGCTCTTGTACCGAGCGCTGCTATCACAGCTTGATGCTGAAGGGCTGATTGACTATGACCAGACAAAAACCAACTGGGAGTATCTCAACGCCACGCGTTCCGTTGCTGCTTTATACAAACCTTTTGCCAAGTTGACGATGCTCTTTGACCGAAAGTGGTATGGACTTGAGCAGGCGGGTGTAAGCGACTATCAGCGCTGCCGGGAGCTTTGGGGCGAGGCGGCTGTTCAGCATACATCGAGTAACAAAGATGCAAGCCAACGGCCTGTGGGGGGTGTCTCCTGATGAAGCTGACCCGGGAGAACGCACTGACCATCAGCCTTGTGGTGTTCCTTGTCGTAACATCAGTTGCGGTTCATATCGCAACTCGCGGCCCGGACCCGATTCACGACCACTCGACCTACCGTTACAATACCACCGGTTCGCGCGCTTTCTACACCCTGCTGGAGCGGACAGGCGTGCGCGTTGCCCGTCATCGTCAGCGCTTGTCTAAGCTCCCGAAGGATGCGGGAGCATGTTGGATTATTTCACCCACAACGCCGCTTACGGATCGTGAACTCAGCGAATTGATGAAATGGGTGCGAGCCGGACACGTCCTAATGATTGCGAGTGCCATGGGTAACGACAATGAGTGCGAACTCGGAGGTTTCGGTTGAGAGACCGGTACCGCGGGCCCGGTGGGCTTGCGACTGGCGAAATGGCTCAAAGGCGAGTTCGGTGTGTCTGTATCGAGCGCCCGGAGTGCCAATGTTATGTTGATTCCGGAACAATCGTCCCCGCTGAGACAAATGGTGGGAGAGGTTCTTGTGAGCGGCAAGGCACGGCTGTCGCTGAGGGGCAGCCAGGAAAATGTGACGGTTCATCTCAAGGACAAAAGCGGCATAGTCGCCGCGAGTTGGCCGGTGGGGCAAGGCATCGTATTCGTACTGACCGACCCTAACATCTTCTCCAACGCAAAGCTGCTTGAAGCTGATAACGTAGCCTTCGCGTACAATCTGAGCCGTTGGCGTGCGGGGCATGGGACGGTCTACTTTGACGAGTTTCATCACGGGTTTTCCAGTGCACCCACGCTTGTGTCGGCAATGCGGCGGTCAGCGGCAGGATGGGGTATCTACCAAGCCGTTTTGGCCGTCCTGGTCGTCGTATTGGGCCGGGCGCTGCGATTCGGTTCTCCGGTTCCAGCGTTTACGCGGAGGCGCCGCTCCGTTCTGGAGTATGTTCGATCCGTAGCGAATCTGTACCGTGCAGCGCAGGCGAGAGCGGCGGTGCTTGAAGTACTGTACACTGATTTTCGACGGCGGGCTGTTGCGCGTCTGGGGACACATCCCAGCATTGCCAACCAGAAGCTCGCCTCAATGCTGGCGGCCCGTGATGGCATCAATGCGGACAAGCTGACCGCGACGCTTAATGCACTTGCCATTGGAGCTCGCGCTGCTCGGGTTTCCGAGGAAGAGCTATTAAGATTGGCCCGCGAAATCTCCCGCTATGAAGGACAGCACCCGCAGCCTGGGGAATAAAACGCGGCGTCGGCGTTTGACTGCTTATGTTTGTTTATTGTTATGAAGGGATTGATCGAACATGCTCAGAGTCGGAACTATTGGTGCAGGAGGAACGGGCCGGGCACATACTCGCTGCCTGGCGAACATCCCTGATGTAGAAATTGTCGGCGTGGCTGATGTCGACATCCAACGGGCACAGGCATTGGTGGACGAACACGGCGGGAAGGCATTTGAGGACTACCGCGACCTTCTGGCGCAAGGTCTTGACGCAGTACACATCTGTACACCGCCGAGCGCGCATGAAGAGCCTGTGCTTGCCGCCGCGGAGGCGGGGACACACATCTTTCTGGAGAAGCCGATTGCGCTTTCTCTTGATGCCGCGGATCGGATGCTCCAGGCGTGCCGCGACCACAACGTGCAGCTCCAGATCGGGTTTGTGTTGCATTATTTCCCCGCATTCAAGAAGGTGCACGATGTATTTGCAGCCGGGGAGATCGGAGAATTGGTTGCGGTCTGGATTAGCCGCTTCGGCTGGGGGCCCGGCAAGGACGGGTGGATTGCTGACCCGGCTATCAGCGGCGGAATGACGGTGGAATTTGCGGCCCACGACCTTGACTGGCTTCGTTGGGTCGGAGGGGACGTCAGGACGGTCTACGGCAAGAATTACTGGGCCCGCGGATACGGCATTGAGGACCACGTCTGGGCGTTGCTGACATTTGACAAGGGCTGCGGTTTAATCGGCGCCAGTTGGGCGGCCACAATCGGCCGCAATGATATCGGCATCCTTGGCACAGAGGGCGCCGTGATATGCGACGTGCGCGGCGATGTCAGAATGAAGAAGGTCGACGGGGAAGAGCAGGTATTGCAGCTTGAGGATATTCCCGATGGGTTCCTGGCCGAGGACCAGGACTTCATCCGCTGCGTCGCGAGTGGTCAGCCTGTGCCCAATCCGGGCGAAACTGGTCGTGCGGCACTGGAACTATCTCTGGCGATTCAGGAGTCTTCCAGGACTGGAAATGTCGTCGAGCTCCCGTTATGACAGCTTAGGGCTGGGTTAGGTCGAGCCTGGAGGCTATGTGGTGAAGTGTCCGTTTTGTAATGCGCCGGACAGCCGCGTTGTGGACTCACGTGACACGGAGGACGGACGGGCTGTCCGGCGCCGACGGGAATGCAGCCGATGCGGCCGACGCTTTACGACGTATGAGCGACGCGAGGACACGTCCATCAGCGTCGTGAAGAAAGATGGCCGTCGCGAGCCGTTTGACCGCCGAAAAATCCTGGCGGGGATACTTAAGGCGTGTGAGAAACGCCCGGTCAGCCGCGATGCGATTGAGGCGGCAGTCAGTAACATCGAAGCAGAGCTGCAAAACCAGTTGCTCACCGAGGTCACCGCCGCCGAGATCGGAGACATGGTGATGTCCTGGCTGAAGACAGTTGATGATGTGGCGTATGTGAGGTTTGCGTCCGTGTATAAGGAGTTCGGAAACGTGCGCCGATTCCTCGAAGAGGTGGAGGAAATTGCGGGCCAGCCGAAGGCGCAGGATGCAAGGGACGAGGCGAACGGTGGAGGTGTGTAGTGCTTGTCCCAGCGGTTGATACGGAGGTTGCAGCAGAGGCGGGCGCGCGAGGTTGATCTCCTCGGTATCTCCAACTTTGACGCTGCGCTGCGTTGTGTGCTCGTTTTCCCAAACACTTACGAGGTTGGTATGTCCAACCTCGGCCTGCATGCCATCTATCGGCATTTCAACATGCTTCCCTCCGTTTCATGTGAACGTGCGTTCATGCCTGACCCGCACGATTTCCGCGAACATCGTCGCACCCATTCTCAATTACGTACAATAGAGACTCAGACCCCCCTATCCGAGTTCGATCTTGTCGCGTTTTCCATCTCGTTTGAGCGTGACTACACGAACGTGGTCAGAACCATTGAGCTTGCGGGGATACCGCCTCTTGCGGCTGAGCGCAACGATTTCCATCCTATTGTGCTTGCCGGTGGGCCGGCGATGACGTTCAACCCTGCCCCTCTTGCCGATTTCATCGACGCATTCGCAATCGGCGAGGGTGAGCCGCTTTGCCCGGGGATAGCCGATGCCCTCCTGGATTCGTGGGCTGGGCACTCCCCCCGTGGTCGCCGGGATTATCGAGACGCCGCACTTGATGCACTGGCGGAGATACCAGGCATTTATGTACCGGTGAGACACGAATACGAGCAAGAACAACGTGTTGTACGGCGATTGCTCTCGGATGTGAAGGGCGCCGCGGAATCGGTGGTGCTCACGCCGGATACGGAGTTCGCCGATACGTTTCTGATTGAGGTGGAGCGAGGGTGTGGGCGCGCTTGTCGGTTTTGCGTCAGCGGCCATATCACCCGGCCCCCGCGGTTCCGTCAGATGGAGGATGTTTTGGCGCAGATTCATCAGGTAAAGCCGCATACCAGGCGTGTGGGCCTGGTTGGAGCGGCAGTTGGGGAGCAGCCGGAACTGGCGGAGCTTATTGAAGCGCTCGGCGTGGACGGTTTCTCTGTATCTGTCTCGTCAGTGCGCGTTGATCGGATGGACGGCCGGTTGGCACAGGCCCTGGCCCGCGCCGGTTGTCGAACCGTGACCCTCGCGCCTGAGGCGGGCACACAGCGACTCCGGAATGTCACCAACAAGGGTATCTCGGAGGAACAGATTTTTCAAGCAGTGGGGTATCTGGAAGCGGCCGGTGTCCAGCAGGTAAAGCTCTACTTTCTGTATGGTCTCCCGACGGAGACCGACGATGACGTTCTGGCAATCGCCGACCTGTGTGGGCGCTTACATGCCATGGCTCCTCACGTTCGAATCGAATTGAGCGTCAATCCATTTGTGCCCAAGCCGCTCACACCATGGCAGTGGGAGCCGATGTGCAATCTAAAAATGCTTGAAGGCCGCCGCCAGCTTCTCCTGGGAAGTTTGCCACCTAATCTTCGCTCATCTACCTCCATTGAGGGCGCGAAGCAGGCTGCGATCCAGGCGTTGCTCGCTCGTGGAGGGCGTGAACTTGGGGCCGTGTTGCTTGAGTTGGCAGCCACCGGCGAGAGTCGGTCCGATTGGCAGGCAGCCGTGGAGCAAGCCGGAATCAATTTGGAAAGCCAGGTGTTCGAACACAGGAATCCTGAGGGCATGCTCCCGTGGGATTTCATTGATGCAGGGGCTTCCAAGCAAGTTCTTCTCGCCGAACGCGAGAAATCACTGCAGGGTGAGACGACCCCGGAGTGTCAGATGGGCCGATGCAGCCGCTGTGACGGGTGCGAACTGCTCGAGAAGGAGTCAGCATGGGCGGCGCGACGACCATGAGCACATGGGATGAAAGAGCGCCACGCACCGTAGCCTTTCATACTCTCGGGTGCAAGCTGAATCAGTACGAGACGGAGGTCATGCGTGAGCGCTTTGAGGAAGCGGGTTATCGTACCGTGCCCTTCAGCGAGCGGGCAGACGTCTACGTTGTGAATTCGTGTACGGTGACAGCCGCCAGCGATCGCGACAGCCGGCGACTGGCCCGCCAGGCGAAGCGCAGGAATCCGCAGGCGACCGTCGCGGTTGTGGGGTGTTACGCGCAGACCGATGCGGACATACTGGGCGCCATTGAGGAGATTGATATTGTCCTCGGAAACCGCGAGAAGGCGGACATTGTCGCATACGTCCAGAACCGCGGCTGTACCGGTAAGCTGATAGCGGTTAGTGACATCAGCGATGAGAATGCGTTTTGTGACGAGTCCGTCAGCCGTTTCGGACGGCACACACGTGCTTTTGTCAAGATACAGGACGGCTGCAATCTGCGATGCAGCTACTGTAAGGTCCGGTTCGCTCGCGGCCCGAGCCAGAGTCGGCCTGTGGATTCGGTCATTCGGCAGGTCAGACGATTGGTTGATGCCGGGCACAGGGAGATAGTCCTGGTCGGTGTCCACCTTAGCTCCTATGGGCGTGACCTCGCGGAAAAGCCGGACTTGCCCGGGCTGGTCAGGCGCATACTGACCGACGTTCCGGACCTGCAGCGCATCCGGCTAAGTTCACTTCATCCAGGTGACGTCTCAGAGGGCCTGATTCGGCTCGTTGCCGAATCAGGCCGCGTATGCCGTCATTTCCATCTGCCGCTTCAGAGCGGCGACGATGACATCCTGCGGGCAATGCGCCGTCCTTATAAAGCGCGGGATATTCGCGATGTGGTGCGAAGAATTGCGGAGCATATCCCCGAGGCGGGAATTGGGGCGGACGTGATGGTGGGGTTCCCCGGGGAGACGGCGGAACGCTTCGCGAGAACTATCGCCTTGATACAAGAGTTGCCCCTGACCTACCTTCATGTTTTCAGCTTCTCCGCGCGGCCTAAGACAGACGCCGCGCAGATGGCCGAGCAGATTCCGCCTGAGGAGAAAAAGCGGCGGATGTGGGCGATGAGGGCGCTCGGTCGTGAGAAGGCGCGCATGTTCCGCGAGTCGCTCATCGGTACTGTCCAACAGGTTCTGATAGAACGACACCGGTCGGGTGCCTCCGCGAGGATGTCAGGCCTGACTGATAACTACGTTCGCGTGTTTGTTGAAGGTGAAGCCTCAGTCGGCCACGTTATCCCCGTCGCAATTGCCGACGTCGCGGGCGATGCGCTTGTCGGCAATCCCGTTTGAGGCATACCCTCTCACAAGAAGCCCATAAGGAGAATTACAAGAGGAATCAACGCAATACCCACGATGTTGGTAAAAAGCCAGCAGGCGTTGGCGAGGTCCTGGTCCAGGTCGAACATGCTGGCGAGCACGAGGCCGTAAATCGCTCCAGGGGCGAACGACTCGATGAAAACCACGTACAAGAGTGCCCGGTCTGCGGCTGCAAACAACCCGAGAGCGAATGCAATCAGCAGGCCCAGCAACGGCGAGATGACGAATTTCACCACGCTGAGTGCCAAGCATTCGGTGATATATTGGCGCAGGGCAGATAGCCGCATTGTCATTCCAATCCCGAAAAGAAGCACGGAGACGCTGATCGGAACGGCGAGTGCCGCCACAGGAGTCAAGAACGCCGCTCGCTGAACTCCCGTAAAATTGAGCGCAAGACCGCCTACAACACCAAGGAGCGGGTTGCGGCTGATAGGCTGCGCAATTGTGTCGCGCAGGAGATTCCTTGACCGTTCTTGCACGTCGCGGCCGAATGCGCGGCCGACAGTGACACCTATTGTGAAGAAGTACGCGAGGAAGAAGGACACATAAAGTGAACCAAGCGCTGCCCCCCGCTCACCCATTACCACAAAACAGACAAATGCGCCGTGAGTAAGGCCGACGTTGGAAAACATAGCCTCACCCACAAACGCCCCGGCTTGTCGCCGTTGGAGCCGCAACGCCCGCGCAACCCCCCAGCCGGCCAATCCGCTGAGAGTGGCCATCACAGCACCGACAAAAGGCAGCAGAAATGCACGACGGTCTGAAATATCCAGGCCCCACAGCACCAGAAACACCGCGAAGGACTGCAGATACCTGACAGCCCATTGCGTGATGCGTGAGCCAAGTTTGTCAGGCAGCCGATAAGCACGCTTCGCAAGATAGCCTGCAATCAGCGAGCCGACGATGGTTGTAAGCGTGCAGACCGCGGAATATGCGACACTCACAGGTAGTCCTCAGCCCCAAACAGTTCGCGGCGGCACCGGAAAGTGCCGCCATGTCGGATACGGTAGTGTTTTGAAGGGACAGGCTCAGCGTTCCGCCCCCGTCCTGCTGAAAAAGCGCCTGGCAAGAATGATAGCTACATAGTCGTCATATGGTGTGGGTGGAATCCGCAGGCCCGGTGGAAGCAATCTCCGCCAGCCACGAGGCGGATTATCCTCGAAATAGACATCACGCGCTTCAAGAGTGGACGTCCTCTCAGAGACGATGGCCAATTCGGCTCTTGGTACGCGCTCTTCAATAATCTCCAGGACATGCCTGTGGCCGGTTCCGTCACCGACGATTATCGTTTTCACACCGCGGGTCCCGACGGCATCGGCGGCGATTTCACCGACGTCTGCTACTGCAGCGATTCCATGTTCCACCACTGTGCCGTCGACGCGGACAATTGCGTATCCGACCTTTGCGGTACCCGGGTCGACAGCCAGCACCGGTGGAGGCGATTCGGAGCCACTCATGGTGTCACCTGTGGCCCTAATTCAAGAGTGACCCTCAGAGGGCCGGAAGTCCAACAGTCTTCGGTCGCAACCGCACGGACAAGCACAGGGACGCCACGGCGCCGGACAAGCCGTGTCACCTCGAAGAGTTCGCCCAGGTCAATCTCGCCGTACTCCCCGGTCTCGGGCTGCGGGAGGACACCGGCGTCGCGCGCGACGACGCGAAGGCGATGAAATACCATATTACGCACCAACTCGTAGATTTGCGCCTCCGGGAGCGCTCCGTCGATCGGGACCTGCAGGATTACCTCACCCCGATGGAAGACGAGCTTATTCAGATTCCAACCGATGTCTACGACGCCTTGCGTGCCTGGAAATATGTTCCTGGCTGCATAAATGCCGACGACATAGTCATCGGGAGGTTGCTTGGAAAGAAAACTACTTACATCGCGCAGTCGCTCCTTCTCATCCACCCGTCGAGTGTCTTTTTCACCCTTGCGCTGGAAGCGTACGATCACAACAGCCCGCCCGTTTGCTCCTGCTGTCGCCCCGTGTTTTCGGGCCACATCGCTGGCTTCAAAGAGAAGTTTCGCCAGTTCAGCCGCAATTGCTTTTTGCGGCCGGCCTGACCTTACGAGCCGGGTTGCCAATATCTGTCCGACAACGAATGCGGGAGGGGCGACCAAGCTTCTTTCGAAGCTTTCCCCCAGCTCCTTCTTAGTCTCTTGGAGCAATTCCCTATTGTTCCGGAGTTCCTCGCGCACTGCCTGTAGCTTTTTCCTTGTCCGAGCCAGTTCGGTTTCGGTGGTTGCAACATCACGTTTGGCCCGCCGGACATCCTCGGCGAGTTTGGCGGCTTGAGCCTGGAGCTGGCGATTCCTTTGAATCTGAGCGGCGTTCTGGGCGGTAAGCTGCCGGACACTTGCAGCCAGCTCCTCAGACCGCTTACGCGCCTTTGCGGCGTCTGCCTGGGTCGCCTCGAGCTGGGGTTCGAGCACGGCCAATCTGTTTTTAATATCGTCGATGTGGAAAAGGAGAGTTCGAACGTCCTGCGAGCTTACGGCAAGAGCCGTTATCGTCAGACAGGCTACAAGTATGCCGGAGACTATGCCTATAATCATGGCGGTGAGGTGAGGGCGAAGCCCGAAGATGCTGATGCGCATTTTGCCTAAGCGGTAGCCGATGGCGTCGCCGGCCCATGCAATTGCGCCGCCCATCAGCGCCAAAGCTATAACCAGAACGTATGCTTGTGGGGCGAGTGTCGGCATTCCTCGTCGCCTATTGAGATTTCTTCAACACAAGAATGGTGCCACATGCAACGCCGAGTATATCAGGCAGCCACGCACAAGCCCAGGGGGGGCATGGGCTGCCTTGAGCAACTACAATCATCCACTGAGTGAAAACATAGTAGGCAAAAATGATTACGACGGCTATGCCCAGCCCGATTGAGGAACTCGTACGTTGGGGTCTGACCGCCAGCGGCGCTCCGATCAGCGCGAATACCAGCGCTGAGAACACCCCCGCGAAGCGCAAATTCAAAAAGTACAGGGCCTCGCGCCGTTTTCTCACCAGTTGTGCTCCGCTAAGCATCTGAACTCCGCGTGAAAGCCCCACTAAGTATGCCTTCAGTTCACGGATTGACATTTCCTTCACCTTTTTACGGGTGCTTTTGGCGAGTTCCGCTGGGGTCTTGCCGGGCTGGTATTGAGTGGTCTTCTCGGCCGAAAAGTCAACCTTTCTGCCGTCCGGTTTGTAGTCTGCACCTGTGACATTCTCGAGAGTCCAAAGACCCGTCGCCGGGTCCCATGTACCGTGCTCGGCATGTACTTCACGGCTTGTCCTGTCGTTCGAATAGAAGTACATGTCGACGTTTGACATCTCGTTGCGCGCGGGCCACAGTTCCCGTGCATAGAGCAACACCTGCGCCGGACCCTCGCTCGGGATCTTAATGAACACATATGGGATAGGCTTGGCGGTATTTTGCCTGCCGGCAGTAGCTACCGTTCTCAACGCGAGAGCGTCGGCGGCCGGAACGAGTGACTCGTTGAAAGCAAGGGTCAACATGCTGACGCCCATGCCGACAAACAACAGGGGAATCATTACACGCCAAAATGGTATGCCCCCTGCCTTCATCGCTGCCAGCTCGCCATCGCCGGCCAGTCGCCCCATCCCGAGTATACTCGCAAGCAGCATACCCATCGGGAATGTGAAGACAATCATTGCAGGTAGTTTATAAATGAAGACCTCGATGGCGGCTGTCAACGGGAGACCATTTTCTGACATCATTCGGAGCAGGTCATACAGCAGGTCAAGGCTGACCAGAAGCACCAAAAACAATGCCACTCCGAGCATAAACGGGCCGATGAGTTCCATCGCGACATACCGGTCAAGCTTACGCATGAGAGTCTGCACACTCGTAAGGAAATGGCGGTGAGAGGATTGAAGCGTATCGGTTTTCCTTCAACGGGCCGTCATCCCAAGCGCCCTCGGTGTAATACAATATCACATTGAGAAGCGCTCGCCAAAGTAAAACTGTCGGGCGATCGGATCGGACGGCAGCTCTGACGACGGGCCGTGAGTGAGGATCTTGCCGTCGTACATGATGTAGGCTCTGTCGGTAATCTTGAGAGTTTCACGCACGCTGTGGTCGGTCAGCAGGATGCCGATTCCATCGCTGCGCAGGTTGGCCACAACTTGTTTGATATCCTCGAGGGCGATTGGGTCCACGCCGGTAAACGGCTCGTCGAGCAGTATGAATGACGGTTCGTTGGCAAGAGTCCGAGCGATCTCAACACGGCGGCGTTCGCCACCCGAGAGCATGTAGCCGCGTTGATTGCGGATGTTAGCTATGCCGAATCGTTCAAGAAGCTCGTCAATTCGTTTTTCGCGCTCTGCACGGGAGATAGGCTGCATCTCGAGGATAAGACGCAGGTTGTCTTCTACGGACAGCTTTCGGAAGACGGACGGCTCCTGAGCAAGGTAGCCGATGCCGTGGCGGGCCCGCCGGTGCATGGGCATGTGGGTGATGTCGGTGTCATCCAGAATGACCTGGCCGCCATTGGGCCGCACAATACCCACGCACATGTAGAAAGTCGTCGTTTTACCCGCGCCGTTAGGCCCGAGCAAACCGACAATTTCGCCCCGTTTGACTTCCAAGCTCACGCTGTCAACGACCGTTCGCGTTCCGTAGCGTTTGCGCAGGTTGTGGATTGCGAATGCCACTACTGTTTCTCCCCTTGAGAGGGTCGTGGTATGTCGAATTGCAGGCGCCCGGGTTTGTCCGGCGCACCGGCGACGCGTGCCCTGGACTTCTCCAGGTCGAATTCTATCTTGTCGCCTGATATCATCCCTGTCGGAGCTTCCGCCTCCGGCGGTATCGGCTGGAATTGCAGTCTCGCAGACCCCTGGAGCAAGATTCTTTTGGCTCCCGGCTCCAGCACCGCCCGGTCGGCATCAGCGATGATACGCTGCCGGCCAGCCGCCCCTGCGGACTTCGCGAGGCCCTCAAAGTGAGCGTGACCGGTAACCGTGAGGGTCTGCTTGCTTAGGTCATAAATCATCTGGGTGCCGGTCAACACAAGTTTATCCACTGATGACGACCTTTGCGCAGCTCCTTCGCCCGCCAGAGAACTAATCAGCGCCTTCGGCGAGCCGCTGAGCAGCACCGTCAATGCGGCTGGGTCGTACTCAGCCTTGGCTGCGTTGGCTTTCAGGTCCAGGGGCGGGAAAGTGGCCGCATGGATTAACTTCTGAGCCTTCTCGCCGAGTTGGAGCCTTGCTGCGTCCGCCGACAAGGTGGCAGCACGCGGCTGCCTGGCAATCATGCGGACGGGGCCCTCAATTGTAATCGTATTGTTTTCCAGGTTAAAGTCCATTTGCCGGTCGAACTCCACTTCGAAACCTGGAAGTTTTTCTGTATGCTGTGCAGCAACAGACACGGTCAGTGAAGCCGCCAACAGGAAGAAAACGGCACTGAAGGATATTAACCGACTGAAAGTCACGGGTTGCCTCCAATCATCCGCGGCGGACCAGCCTGCCGCCGCCCGAGATCCGGACCCGCCGCGTCAGGGTATCCCAAACAAGCCGGTGGCCTGTCAACTTGAACCCGCCGTATTGAAATGTCCCGCCCTGCTCGCTGATGAGCTTTCGAGTGTCTATTTGCCATACAAGTGCGCTCGCCCAAAAGTGGGCCGACCCGTCCTCGAGCCACGCCTGTGCGCCGGATAGGAAACGTAGAATTCGATCGCTTTGAGCGGCAGTCATCGCAGGCGCCTGCACCAGAATCGCCGGCCCACCCTCCCGTATGAGCTTTGCCTTTACACCTGTTGCGGATACCAGCTTCCGGTCGGCATCAAACTCCCCTGTCTCAAACTCGACCTCATATAGCAGGTTGTTCTGCGCGTCGTATTCCTTGTAACTGACTCCCACAGCCTGCACCGGCGAAGGGCGTCGGGGTGCTGGAGAGCTTGCAGGCAGAGGCGGTGCCCGGTGAGAGCGCGGTCGGTTGGTATGCAGGACCCGGCGGGCTATGAACCCGGTTAAGGCCAGCACAACCAATATGATGACAAGCCAGTTGCGCTTGTTCACATCAAAACTCCTCTAATCCAACAAGCGACACTTCACTAAACACCACACCGCCGGCACACCGTCGGTATATCGTAGTTTCTGCCCCTCCAGCGGGCTCCGGGGAGAATAGGAGATAGGCACCTCGCGGATGTGAACCCCACGCTTGCGGAGCTTGGCGGCCATCTCAAAGTCGAGATCGAAGCCGCAGCAGCGCAAGTTCAACGACTTTAGGAGCTGCGATCGAACCAATTTGTAACAGGTCGCGACGTCCGTGATATGGGCGCCATACAAAATATTAAACACCCAGTTGATGGCGTTCCGCCCCCATGAGCGCAGTGACGGCGAAAGTCCTTTGCCACTTGCTCCCAATACTCGCGAGCCGAAAACGGCATCGGCGTTTTCCTGCTCCGCCACCTCGAGCAGCCTGACAATGTCGTTCGGGTCATATTCCAGATCGCCGTCCTGGATAACGGTGTACTCGCCACGGCAGCGAGGAATCGCCGTGCGGACCGACGTACCTTTGCCCATATTACGAGGTTGCAGTATGGTCGTTACCCCTGGCCCCTCGAGGGCCTTTACAACCTCTCGCGTGCCGTCGGTAGAGCAATTGTCAACGATGATAATCTCCTTGGTGATGTCCAACTCTCGGACCTTTTCAAAGACCCTCTGGACCGTGTCCTTTTCATTATAGACCGGCATGATGACCGAAAGTTTCAAGCCTGCTGAAGGCTGGTTAGAGCCGTCTGGCTGCGACACGACTGTGCAGCACCTCCTACTCGAGCTGACAGACATCACCTACATGCCGCCAGGCGGCGCTATCTCCCCTCGGCGCCAGGCGTCGCGGTACCATTCCCATGTCCGGCGGAGACCTTCCTCAAGCGTCACCTTCGGATGCCATCCGAGCACAGTTTGTGCCTTGGTGCTATCCATGAACTGGCGGTCTATCTCTCCGCTGGCTTGCCCGAGTATATTAGGACTCAGGTCATCTCTGCCCACGATGTGCAGAATCATACGAAAAAGCTCAAGAACGGATATTGGCCGACCGGTTCCGAAGTTGAATGCCTGGCCGCGGACTGCTGGGTCATGAATGTTCTCGGCCAGCAACAAATATCCAGCAACACCGTCTTCGATATAAAGATAGTCACGTTCCGGGGTCCCGTCGCTGCGGATAACAGGACGCTCTCCGCGAAGGGCCGATATTATCGTGCCAGGCACCAATCGCGAAAAGTTCAGATCTGCGCCGCCGTAGAGATTGGCGCAGCGGGTGACAGCCACAGGTAAATCGAATGTGGCATGGAAAGAGCGCGCAATCATGTCGGCACAGGCCTTCGAGACATCATAAGGGTACTTCGGCTGTAATGCATGAGATTCCGTGTATGGAAGCTTCTCATGAACTCCATACGCCTTGTCGCTGGATGCAACGATGACGGCGTCCAGGGTTCCGAGGCGCCGGCACGCCTCAAGGAGCATGTACGTTCCCCGGATGTTCGACTCGAATGTGCCGACAGGCGAGCGATTCGCCGCGCCTACTATTGCCTGTGCTGCGAGATGAAAGCAGACCGACACCTCGTATTCGTTCAGCACGCGCTCGATTTGGTCCGCACTGGTCACATCAGCATGGACAAGCGTGACATCTCCAGCAAGGCCCAGTGCGTCCAGGCTCGAGTGGGCTGGTCGCTCGCGGTCAAGGCCGATGACCACGGCGCCCCGTTCGAGCAAAGCCGCTTGTAGCCAGGAGGCGACAAAACCATATGCGCCGGTGACAAGGACCGGCCGCCCGCGCCAGAAGTCCCTGTTCACTGCTCCCAAACCCGCCATTTTGCCTCGCCTCGTTCCCATAGTTCATCGAGTTGGATCGTGTCCTTGTAAGTGTCCATGCACACCCAGAAACCCTCGTGGCGGTAAGCGGCGAGCTGACGCCGGGAGACGAGGCGTGGTAAGGTTTCGCGCTCCAGGTCCTCATCTGGACTCATCTCGTCGAGAACGGAGCGATTGAAGACGTAGAATCCCCCGTTAATCCAATCAGGCAAACGCGGTTTCTCCTCGAAGCGGGTGACTAAATTGTCCTCGTCAAGCGAGATAATCCCCCACTGCGACCGCGCGCGCACCACCGACACCGTTGCTTGCTTCTTGTGAGAGTGATGATACTCAAGAAGCGCCTGCAAATCAATGTCGGCTAAGCCGTCACCGTAGGTGGCAAAGAAGCAATCACCCTCGATATAGCGCTCGATGCGCTTCAGCCGGCCGCCTGTCCTGGTCTCCACGCCTGTATCGGCGAATGTGATACGCCACTGGTCCACTGGCTCCAGACATTGGATTCTGGCAGAGTCGGAACCGCAGGAATCGAGAACGAAATCACGGTCGCGCCAAGCCTCGCGCCTGACGAAGTGCTCTTTGATGGCCTCACCCTTATACCCAAGACACAAAATGAAGTCGCGGAAGCCGTAATGGGCGTAAAGCTTCATGATGTGCCACAGCATCGGGCGTCCGCCTATCTCAATCATCGGCTTCGGAAGCGGCGCCTGATGGCCCAAAAGCCGTGTCCCCTTGCCGCCGACGAGAATCGCAACTTGCATGGCAACCTCCGAATTGGTCCCAGGGCCGCGCCGTCGCTTTCGGGCCTTGTAATGCACTTGAATTATCCCCGCCACTGCTGCATCCACGTTGTCGCGGCTATCAAGCACAATAAAAGAAGCGCGGCAGCCAGCCCCATGATAGCTCCTCTCCGAGCTTTCTTCGGGAAAACATTCGTCCAGCCTGTGATGAAACCAACCGCAATGGTTGAGATCATGGGGTACAGATACCGCCCCTGGGCCTGGAAAAAGACGGTGTTGAAACGCGCAAGCACCACCAGAAGCAGTCCGCAACCTACTAGCAGCGTGAGCCAGGCATCTATTTGCCAGCCTTCAAGCGCTTTGTTGTGCTTCTGAGCGAGTGGAAGGCGGACCAGACCCACGGCGGCAGCAAGCGTCGCCGCCAGCGCCGCCCAGTACACGCCCGCCGGCATTTGACCTTCCACTATGTTCCCGAAAAGCCCCCAGAAGCTCTTGAACGTGTTCGACACTACAA
>JALGUK010000285.1 GCA_029820875.1 Candidatus Zipacnadia bacterium | reverse complement strand
GTGGGCTTGTCTATGAATGTGGGCTTCCCTGCTTCCAGGAACGGCCTCGCCCGCTCCAGGTGCCGGTCCCAATCGCAGCCTTGTATCATGGCTGCATCCACCAGGTCCACCATCTGCTCAGGCGTCTCGCATACGGTCTCAATCCCGCGTTCCTCGGCGTACTGCTCTGCAAATCCGGGTGGATTCACGTCGCCCATGTCGCAGACGGCCGTCACTGCAACGCCGTCCACATCTTTGAGAATGTCGTGGAATGCGCCCGGATGGGACGTGTCCAGGTCCACGACTCCAATCCTTATCATGCGAATCTCCTTTCAATGGTATAAAACTGGCAGCATTTACTCTCAAAGAGAATTTTTCCCCGACGGAGGAGCTTCTCCTTCTGCATCTTCAGCGAGTGATACCCAGTCGGCGGGCTATACGCCTGCGGCGGGCTGTATCCGCCCGCGTGACGACCTCAGGGCAAGCATCGCGGATATAAACGGGGATGGCTTCGACCTTCGCGAGAGCACGACCGGTGAACGTGATGCGCAGGATGGCCGTCTCCTTCTGCGGCTCACGGAGCGGGTTGAAGAGGAAGTTCCCGAGGCTGTAAGCAATCAACTTGCTTCGATAGATTTCAAGCGGCTGCAACCGATGAGGGTGGTGCCCCAGGACAAGGTCGGCGCCGAATTCAATGGTCCTGTGCGCGAGCGTGCGCTGGAACTTTGTCGGCTGGTCCGTGCACTCCACTCCCCAGTGGTACGATACCACCACCAGGTCCGCGAGGGCGCCTGCCCTCTTGACTGCGGCCTGTACCTGCTCCAAGCTCGCCTGGGCCGGCAAGCCGCCTTCGGAAAACACGATTGCCATGCCTGGCCGGGCATCCTTGGCCTCGTATTTTTTGGGCGAGGGCATTATGTCCGCCTCCGCGAACGCGAGAAACGCCACGCGAATCCCTCTCACATGAATCAGCGCCGGGGTTTGCGCCTCCTGGATGTCCTCGCCGGCGCCGCACCATGCGATTTCGCTCTCCGAAAGCCGGACCATGGTATCCCTCAGCCCTACTCGCTGATGGTCCATGACGTGGTTGTTCGCCAGTGATACGACATCTACTCCGGCGGCCTCAAGCGCCTCGACCGAGGACGGCCGCCCGCGAAACACCCACTCCTTGCGCCGCCGGATGGCCTCGGGTGTCTTGTACGGAGTCGGCTGCCACTGGTCCGTTAGAGGGCACTCGAGGTTGGCGAAGGTGATGTCCGCATTGCGCAGGATGGGCGCGACGTGGCGCAGGGGATAGGTCGGGGATGTACGGTCAATCAACAACCTGACTCCCCGGTCCAGCAGCATATCGCCCACTGCGATGATGGTCAGCGGACTACGGGGCGAGGATGCTTGGGCTGGTACTTCCTGGGCGGCGGGACGTGGCGCTCTGGCGGCGGTCGCCGCCCTCCTGACCGGCGTAGATGCGGCTGTGGCGGGGATGTACCCGCCCACCAACAAGCTGCGCTGCGCGGCATCCGCGCCGAGTAGAGCAATGCACACGAAAGCCACCCAGGCCAAACTGCGCGCGGAGAGCGGGGGGGCTGTCATTCGGCGAAACATACTTATACGGCTGCAGTTTGTGTGCCGATAGGGGAGCGGTCGCCGTCTCGAACCTGCCCGCCCTTTTGGGGGAGGTTATGCGTTGCGACACCGCGAGGCGGCGAGTGTTTCGTTGCATTGAAGAAGGCGTTAGGGCATCAATGGCGAAAACAAATAGATGTACAACGAACGTGCAAAGGCCACATCGAGGTGCTCCATTGCCGCTTCGATCGAGGGTGGTTTGCGACGTTTCGCCGCCGGCGACGGGTTCACACTACATTTCAGGAAGGAGCGCCTCTTGACGGGGGGTGTTACCGTGGCGGACGACCTTCTGGCCAATGTCTCGTTGTTTCGGGACCTGGACCCGCAGGTGCGGGGGATCCTGGAGAACTCGATGGAAACAAGAACGTACGACAAAGGCGAGATAATTCTCCGGGAGAATGAACCATCCACCACGCTCTTTATTATCAAAAGCGGAAGCGTCAGAATCAGCTTGACCGACAATTCGGGCCGCGAGGTCGTCCTGTCGGTTCTTCAGGCCAACGACTTTTTCGGCGAGATGGGCGTCATTGACGGCAAGCCCCGGTCAGCTACCGTCACGGCCATCGAAAAGACGACCACCCTGACAATGACACGCGAGCAATTCCAGGCGCAACTTGAAAAGCATCCGGTGATTGCGCTGCAGCTTCTTACTATTCTCAGCGAGCGTCTGCGGGCCGCGGATGAACAGATTGACGGCTTTGCATTCCTTGACGTACAAGGTCGCGTGGCCCGAATGCTCCTAAGTATCGCAGACGAAAACGGCCAAAAGACGGAGGAAGGAATCATGATTCCTCTGGAGATGACCCGGCGGGAGCTTGCCAATATGGTGGGTACATCGCGAGAGACACTCACGAGGGTGCTCAAGGAGTTCGAGCGGCTCGGCTTCATCAGGCTCTACAAGAGGCAGGTCGCACTGCTTAACATCGCTCGTCTCCGTGCCAAGACGCACTAGCACACCAAGTCGCCTCCCAGGATGGTGGTCGTTGTGTTCGGCCGTGGCTTGACCGATGACGAGGTTCGGATGCTCGAACTGATGGAGGAGTTCGTCCGGGAAAAACATGAGCACACGGAGGGCCATGATTACTCACACGTGCTGGAGGTCACCCGTCACGCCATAGCGATAGCGAAGGATGTTCCGGAGCCGGTGGACCCGTTCATTCTCATCGCCGGAGCGCTCTTGCACGATGTCGGCCGCGTCGAGTCGAAATATCATCATCTACACGGACTTGTCGGCGCGGCTATCATCGAGGAACTGCTGCATGCGATGGGGGTGGACCCGGACGACCGGGAGAAGATAGAACGGGTAGTGGCACGTCATACCCCGACGACGATGGTCCCGCCGGAGTCGGTCGAGGAGAAGATCGTTTTCGATGCCGATGCTCTCGAGCGGATGGGCCTGATGGGGATGATTCGGGGCATCATGGGCAAGACGGGGTCCATGGCCGAAATTCTGGAGCATGACCTGAGACTTCACTTCGATGCGAGCCGTAAGCGCGGCGAGCACCTCTGGATGGAAACCCAGGAGCTGATTACCCGCTGGCAGGAGGCGCTCGACGAGCGCGAATGGGAGATCAGGCATCTGGAGCTGCCCCGGCAGCCGTTGGACTGAACTGCTACCCGGCAGGCCCGCTCAGTCGTTCGTCGGAGCCGTCGGGTGTTCAGCCCGATACCGGCGGTAGGCCGCGGCAACGGCCTGCAGGTCCTCGCTGCCGGGTCTTTTGTCCAGGCAGTAAGTCACGACCCCCTCGATTTCACCCCCGGCGAGCAGGTCAAGGGCCATGCGCACCTGTCCATGCGCACCTGTGCCGCAATCCGCTCAGGCGTGGCTTGCCTGCCGTGCCGCTTCGCGTACGCTCCTCGAGACCCTGCAGTCATTACAATGAGCGGCAGCCGGAAGCGCCGCGTGCCCTGGGCGGGCGGACTGAAGGTGGTGCGGAACGCTCCCTTGATGTGCGTCGTCCATCCCCGTGGCTCATCCATGTCAGGATTGGCCATCTCCAGCCCGGTGAGCCGCAGACGCGCGAAAGTCGCGTTAAGGGGGAAGTTGGAGACGCCCTTCTTGTCCGCAACGCCGAATTCGAGAACCACATCGTCCTTGCCCGAGATCGCCCGGGGAATATCCACATTGGCCTCACCGTTGTCATGGCCCTCGCAGTCCCTCTCCCACACCACTTCGCCGTCCACGCGAAGCTGCAGGAAGTGGTACCCAGCAGTCGGAGCGGTGAAATCGTCCATGTATCGGAAGCTCACGCGCGCCCTCGCCGCGTCACGCACTTGCGCCCTCTGGCCGACGAAACCGCAGTCCCCCGGCGCGGAGGGCGTGTCGGCCGGCAGGCTGATCGTAGCGCCGCGCGGGAGCCTCGCCTCGTCGTTGAGAAACCGAAGCGCTCGTTTGATTGTCAGCTTGCTGGTGGGATAGGCTGCTACCACGCCGTCTATCACGGGCGCAAGGTCCTGAACGAGCCTGGCGTTTATCTCCGGGTAGTAAAGCAGGGGATAGAAGCGGAGCTTCGGATTAATTGTCTTGCCGGCCCGTGTCATCCGGCGGATGTAGTCCAGGGTAAACCGCCCGGGGGACATGTTGGCCCTGAAATCGTCTATGACATACCCGACCAGGTTCGGATTCTTGAGTGACAGCTTCGCAATTTCCTGCGCCCACCGGATGTAATCCAATCGGAAGGGTTCCGAATACGGATAGTCCGGGCCGGACTCCGAATGGGGGACGAGATAGACCCACACCCTTATTCGGGGCTGTGCCATATCAGCCACATGTACGTGTTCGCCCCCAGGTCCTGCAGGCGCTTGACCATCAGCGCGGAGTCCACGTGCCCGTCGGCGGCGCGCAATTCCGCGTCATAGTCGCCAAGCACCGGAATGTCCGATGCGGAGGCGGTGCCGGCCATTACGATAGCGGCGACAAGCGCTAAAAGCGTCATTTTACGCACCTTCATCTTGCCCGAATGGCAGCCCATTCACTTTCGGACCTCGATTTCATATGTCTGAGGGCCGGTGGCCTCCGGACCTCCGCGAAGGCGATTGAGCATCACGAGGATGTGACCGGTTTGCGGGTCTTCCAGGAAGCTGAAGTTGGATAGCTGCATGTCGGAGCCGTCTCGGGGCCCGCGGTCGTCAATGACTGTGACCGTCTCCTTGCGCAGCCCCAGCTTCTCTTCGTCCAGCTCGGCGATGACCAAGGGATAGCGCGGCCAGCCGCCCCTAGGCCGCACGCGGGTGATGTTACCTATCCAGTAGACCTTGTCGGTCACCGAACTGCGTATGAAGTTGCTCTCGGCGGTCGGCGACCAGAACTTAGTCCCGTCGCTGAACGTGAACGGTGTAAGTTCCGACCACGTCTTGCCGTAGTCGGTCGAGAGCGTCTTCCACTTCCAGCAGGGGACGGTTCCGGTCTGGTCGCCCTCGTTGCCCGCGCGGATGACCATGAAGATATGGCCGGGCTTATCCTTCAGTTCGATGACCGCGCATTCGCTCAGCCCCCCTGTGGACTGCTCGGGCGGCAAAGTGAGGGGCTTTGTGACATCCCAGAGCACGTCGTCCCCGGCCTCGTTCCAGGTGCCTATCAGCCCGAAGACCCAGCTATAGGTGGACGTGTTGCGCGGATTGTAGTACTTGCCGTTTTCGTCAAGCGGGCCATAGTAGCACGGCAGGAAGATTTGGCCGTTGCTCATCTTCAGCATGAACGGCTGCAATGTCGCGAAAACAAAACCGTTCTTGCCTATCCAGACATACTCGACCGGGTGTGCGGGGGAGAACCCCTCGCCGCGTTGTACCAGCGGCCGTTCCTTGTCGTAAGTGTGCCCGCCGTCGGTGGAGACGCAATACCACAGCTTGTAGTCCATGAACCCGAAGACGGTGTCACCGATGCCCCGCGTCATGTGGAAGACTGCCACGCACCGGCGGTCATCATACTTAAGCGGGAAAACGCCGCGGTAGACGTTTTGCAGGACCGGCCCGGTCTCGCCCTCGTAGTGGTAAAAAGGCACCTCCATCTGCTTGGG
>JALGUK010000284.1 GCA_029820875.1 Candidatus Zipacnadia bacterium | reverse complement strand
CATGCCCCGCGAAGGCAACAGGCTGCGCTGATGATGATTGACGCGTTCGAGCCTATGGGTGTCACACAGTTAGCCGTCGACAGCATCTTCATGATGCCACAGCTCGGGGTTCTTGCAACCATCAATGAGACCGCCGCGATGCAGGTGTTTGAACGGGACTGCCTGATTCCTCTTGGCACGTGTATCACACCCGTCGGCAAGGGGAAAGCGGGGCAGCCGTGTGTGGATGTTCAGCTCACCGTGCCGGACGGGTCCACTGAGACAGCCTCCGTCGCCTTTGGCGAGATTTGGCGAGATTGCTGTGTTGCCGCTCGCGCAGGGACAGCCCGCACGCGCGCATATCGTTCCGGCACGAGGTTTCGACGTGGGCGAGGGAAAGGGGCGGCCGCTCGAGCTTGAGGTTGCAGGAGGCGTCGTGGGCGTAATTGTTGACGGGCGTGGCAGGCCGCTCGAAATTCCAACGGATTCCGCCACTCGCACGCAAACCTTGACCAAGTGGAACGCCGGCCTTGACGTGTATCCGCAGCAGCGGTGACGGCCCGAGGCGGATGGTGTTGCCACTGTAGTTCGATTACAGCCGATTACCGTGAGGTCGAGTCCATTGGCTCATGCCTACACAACCGGTCTTCGCGTCGCGGAGGACACGGCCATCCGCAAGGAGCGGCGGCTGCCCCTCAAGGGCGATGTTCTCGTCGGCGTAGGAGACAGTGTATCAGCCGAGGACGTAGTTGCCCGGACTCAGCTCCCGGGCGAGGTCTCATCAGTCAACGTTGCCAACAAGCTGGGCCTGTTGCCGGAAGAAGTACTCAGCCATATGACGAAACAGGCCGGCGAACCCGTCCAGGCCGGTGAGGTAATCGCGGAAAGCCAGGGCCTCCTGGGGTTGTTCAAGTCTCAATGCACCGCACCTTCGGACGGGACAATTGAAAACATCTCCTCGGTGACAGGTCAGGTCATCATCCGGCGGCCGCCCATTCCCGTTGATGTAATCGCCTACGTGGGAGGCACCGTCGCTGAGGTTTACGAAGGCGAGGGTGTCCTGATTGAGACCCACGGCACTCTTATCCAGGGCATTCTCGGCATCGGCGGCGAGGCCATCGGCACTGTTGCGCTTGCATGTGATTCCCCCGATGACGTACTCGACGCCGACGACCTCGGCGATGATGCCGCCGGGAAGGTGATGGTCGGCGGACGGTTGGTGACGGCACAGGCGTTGAACCGGGCGGTCGAGGTGGGGGTGAAGGCCATTGTGGTCGGCGGTGTTCATGACTGTGACCTCGAGCAATTTATCGGTCGTCCACTTGGAGTGGCCATCACGGGTTTTGAGGATGTCGGGCTGACCCTTATTGTGACGGAGGGTTTTGGCGAAGTGCCGATGTCCCAGCGAACCTTCGAGTTGCTGAAGGCCCGCGAAGGCCAGAAAGCCTCCGTTAATGGTGCCACCCAGATTCGCGCAGGCGTCATCAGGCCTGAGGTTATCGTTCCACTTCCAGGGAAAGCCTCAACAGGCGGCACACATAGAGACATCGGGCAAGGCCTTGAGGCAGGTGACACTGTGCGCATTATCCGTGACCCCTACTTCGGCCTGTTGGCGAAGGTTGTGGCCCTGCCGGTGCAGTTGAGTCAGATTGAGACGGAAGCGAACGTGCGTATCGTGGAGCTTGAGCTGGAGAAGGACGGGAGCCGCGTGCAGATTCCTCGGGCGAATGTCGAGTTGATCCGACGGTGAATACCTCCGCCAAATCCGCTACGCCTTTTATACACTTGTCCGGGTTTCCCATGGGAACACTGGCTTTGCTTATTGCTGTTACCGGGGTCCTGTGGATGACCACCGCTCACAGCCAGAAGATAACACCCCCCGACTCAGAGGCATCAGCGGCAATAGGTCCTCCGCCTGCTGCACCGACGAACGTCGAGGCGAAGGATCGACCCAAGGACGCCGGCGACGGAATCATCATCACCTGGACGAAATCGGCGGACGACGGCCAAGGGCTAAATAACGTGGACGGCTACGTGATTCTCCGTGCAGAGCGCTTGAATGGTCCGTGGAAAGTGGTCGGCCGGGTGCCGGCTGGTTCGGAGGAGTTTGTAGATCCCCCGAGGGAGACGCAGGAAGGCGTTGCCGGCGTCCCGCCCATCCGGCCTCGAAAGGACTACTACTACAAGGTACTGGCCAGCGCGGGGTCCCAGACGCATGCCTCGCCTGTGGTCGGTCCGGCGCGGGCCTATCCCAACTGGTTCAACTGGCAGCGGACAAATGTCTTGATCGGGGCTGTCATCTGCTCGGCGCTTGTTTTGTACTTCATCCGCCGTGCCGGCCGGGGTGAAGAGCTGTACATCCGCCCGATTGCCGGCCTACAGTCCGTTGATGACGCCATCGGACGCGCCACCGAGATGGGGCGTCCCGCTCTGTTTATAACCGGCCTGGATAGCATCAGCAGCATCGCGACAATCGCCGCAATGGCGATTCTGGGCCGAATCGCGCGTCGCGCGGCCCGGTACGACACAAGGATGATCGTCCCGTGCTGCGATCCGGTCGTGATGGTCGCCGAAAGGGAAATCGTGCGGCAGGCGTATCTGGACGTAGGTCGCCCGGAGGCGTACAACGAGGACGATGTCTTCTTTGTTACGGACCAGCAGTTCGGATATGTGGCTGCTGTGGACGGCATCATGCTTCGCGAGAAGCCGGCCGCCAACTTCTTCATGGGCGGTTTCTACGCTGAGTCGCTGATTCTCGCTGAAACGGGTGCAGCAACCGGTGCCATCCAGATTGCAGGGACCGATTCTGTCACGCAACTGCCGTTCTTTGTGACCGTGTGCGATTACACCCTCATGGGTGAAGAGCTTTACGCAGCCACCGCCTACCTGGAGCGCGACCCCCGGCTCCTGGGCAGCCTCAAGGGCCAGGACTGGTCGAAAGTGCTTTTCGCAGCCGCCATTGTGCTGGGTACCATAGCGACGACTTTGATTGCAGTGCATGTATTGCCTGAAAGCTGGCTGGCTTTTCTTCGTTGGTTCGCCGTGGAGTGAGTGAGGCTCATGCGTATAAGGGTACCTATCGCTATTACCTTCATTATGGGCGTGCTGATGTTTGCCCAGTTCTTTATTCCCCACCCGCTCGCCCAGGCGTTTCAGGATGAGGTGCTGGTTTGGGCACGCCTTATCGCCGGATTCGCCCTTGCGCTGGGTATCGGAAGCCTCATCACGGTTCATCTGCAGAAGATAAGGCGGCGCCCTGCCGACAGGCCGTACTCGATTGTGGCGCTCTTGTGCCTGGTGACGATGGCGCTCTCCGGCATGATATGGGGCTTGGAGAGCCGTCCGTTCAAATGGCTTTTCGACAATGTCTATATGCCATTGGATGCAACGATGTTCTCGATGCTCGCGTTCTTTATCGCCTCGGCGGCTTATCGCACCTTCCGCGCCCGGACCCTCGAGGCGACACTGCTCCTTCTGGTTGCGGTGATTGTGATGATAGGGCAGGTCCCGCT
>JALGUK010000283.1 GCA_029820875.1 Candidatus Zipacnadia bacterium | reverse complement strand
AAAAAATACATGGAGCGGTCGCTCTTTTACGGTGTTTATCCCGGCTTCTTCTCCCCCGATGGAGCAACGGACCCGTATTTCGGCAACCCGGAGTATTACGAACGAGACAGGGCTATACTGAAGAAGTATATTCCTATCATCAAGGAGATTGGTGAGGCCGGCTGGCAACCTATTACCTATGCAGTATCAAGCGAACCGGATGTCTGGATCGAGCGGTTCGGTCCGACAGCGGACGGGCGGGTCTACTTCACCGTCATGAACACCGCCGAAACGGCGCGTCGGGCGGACATTCAGATTGATGTTGTTTCCCTGAGACTTCCGGACATTATCTCTGTCGAAGAATTAATCTCCAGGCGACCGTTGAGGACCCGTAACGGGCAGTTCCGCTTGCGGTTAGAGCCGGAGCAGGTGATGGCACTCCGCTGCAGTGTACCGGCCAAGTAGCCGTAGGGCAAAAGAGAGCGCCGGTGACGGAGGGCGCAAGGCATGGTGGCGGAAAGCGGGCCGGTCATTTTTCAAGTAGTCTTTCTCACTCTTTGCCTGATACTCATGGCGCTACCGGCCATGCGGATCGTCAGCATGTACCTGGAGCAGCAAATCAGCGGCTTGGAACTGCTCCTTTACTGTTCGGTGTTGCTCGGCTTCGTCGTCGGCCTCGTTAAGACCTGGGGTTCAAGCACTTCTTGGCTGCTGGGATTGATGTATATCACCTTGTGTGCTTTGTATCCCGTTTGGGAGCGCGTGGCCAACAGGCGGGCGCACAGACGATTGGATGACGAAGAGATCGAGCGCTGCGAAAATGCGCTGGTTTTCGACCCCAAGAACGCCTCCGCGATGGCGAAGCTTGGCGATATCTACTACGCCCGTGGCGACATTGATGGAGCAATTGACTACTACCAGCGGTCCCTGGATGTGTGGAAGGACGCACGCGTGAAGCTTAGGCTGCAGCACGCGGTCCAGCGGAAGCGACTGGCTGAAACCGGTAACGTAATCTGCTACAAGTGCGGCACGGAAAGCCCCAAGGGGACGGTGCTGTGCCCGAAATGCGGCGCGACAATCTCCGGCGGGACCGATATTATGGAATATTTCGCGTCTTCCAATGGGAAGCGGATGCTCGCCTGGATGATAGGCGTTTCTCTCCTGCTGGGGCTGGGACTGGCATTCATTCCGGCTATGCCGGCCATAGCCCGCAACTTCTTGTTTTTGCTCGCGTTTGCGGGCACGGTTCTTTACGGTTACGTGCGGGCGATGGATCTGTGAACCCTCAAAAACGCTGCCAAGACCGGCAGCACGGGGACCGCGTTATGAGTGGCATCAAGGTTATAGCAACAAATCGCCGTGCAAGGCATGAATACTTCATCGAAGACACCTTCGAGGCGGGGTTAGTGCTCGTGGGGTGCGAGGTGAAGTCCCTGCGCGAGGGCCGCTGCAGTATTCAAGAGGCTTTCGGTCGCATTGAGAACAAGGAGGCCTGGCTTTACGACATGCACATCGCGCATTACGAGGCCGGGGCTGACCAAGCGCCTGATCCCAAGCGCCCGCGGAAGCTTCTGCTGCACAAGCGTGAGATTCATCGCCTGTGGCAGGCGACCCAGGTAAAGGGACGTACGATTATCCCGTTGCGGGTCTATTTCAAGGACGGCCGGGCGAAGGTCGAGATTGCGATCTGCCGGGGGAAGAAGTTTTACGACAAGCGGCGCGCCATCGCAGAGCGTGATGCCCGCCGGGAACTCGAGCGCGAGTTGCGCGAGCGGCAAAAGGAGTAATGGCCGTGCCTGAGCTGCTTGATGCCGACCGCTCGTCTCGTTCGCGCCTGCTCCGATGCACCGGCAAAAGCGGTACCTGGGCAGCGGTCACGCTCATCAGCGTCGCGGCCCTGGGCTTGCGCTTGTGGGGCATACGGTGGGGTCTTCCCAGCGCTCTTCACTTGCACTCGTACCACCCGGACGAATGGTCGGCTCTGGCAGCAGCCGTTGGAACTTTTACAACTACGGCCTCTTTCACCAGTATCTGGTGGCTGTCGTGGTGCTCGCGGCGGATTTCTTCCTGGGTCGGATGTCGGAGCCAGCCTGGGTGACTCTGGCGCGGATGCATCTCGACGCACGGCTGGTGACAGTGACCTTCGGTGTCGCAACTGTGCCCGTCGTCTTCCTGCTGGGGCGTTCCCTCTACGGCCGGGCCACCGGACTGCTGGCGGCGGCGTTCGTAGCGGTGGCACCCCTTCATGCAGTGCAGTCCCACTACGCGACGGTGGACGTACCGCTTGCATTCTGGGTCACACTGTCGTTGCTTTTCGCGGCGCAGATATTGCATTCGCGGGAACTCAAGTGGTACATCCTGGCAGGCATTGCGGCGGGGCTTGCAGCGGGCACCAAGTACAACGGGATTGTGGTGCTGCTGGGAGTCCTGGGGGCACATGTTGCAACCGCCGGCGAGGCCGGCTTTATCCGGCGACTCAAAGCACTATGGAGCCGGCAGGTGGCGATAGCGGTCGCAGCCGCCGTGGTGACTTTTGCGGTCACGAACATTTACTGTTTTATTGATTTCGGCGAGTTCCTCGGCGCCTTGATGTTCGAGGCTCACCACATGCGCACGGGAGACGGACCGGTCGCTCTGTACACACCTGTAGGCTGGATTTTCCATGTAACCGATTCCCTGCGTTACGGCCTCGGCTGGCCGATATGGGTCGCAGCACTTGCCGGTGTGGTATGGGCCATGCTTCACCAGGAAAAGGGCGACTGGCTGGTGCTTGCGTACCTTGTGCCGTTTTACCTTCTGGTCGGTTCCTGGAAGGTCCGGTACATGCGGTATATGATGCCGTTTGTTCCCATACTTGCGATTCTTGCAGCACGGGTATTAGTGGCAGCGATGATCGAGTGGCGGGAAAAAGCCCAAGACCGGCCATCGGGCGCATCCCCCCTGCGTTCAGTTCATCTTTCGACCGCGGCGGCCGTCGCGGTGGGGGCATTCGCGGTTTTCGCCCTCGGCTACGGGGCGCTGTATTCGGCGGCATGGGGCCATCTTATGGCGGCCAAGGACGTGCGTGACCGTGCGTTCGAGGTAATCCGCTCCGAAATCCCCACCGACGAGACTATCGGCCTTATATGGAAGCCCTGGTTTACACAGCCGCCGATAGAAATAAACAATGCTTGGAATAGGACCGCCCCCCTCGGGCGAATGGGACCCTATCCGTGGGTCGCCGTCGGATATGATGCCGGGGAACTTGAGCGCAAGAAGCCGCCATGGCTGATTGTAACGGACATCGAGCTTATTGACCACTTGCGCGCGGGACGTAAGGACGCAATCACGCTGGTTGAGGCCATAGAGCGGAACTATGCCAGGCGTGAGACGTTCAACAAGCCGCTACAGCTCTTCGGGCTGAAGTTGGACGCCGACAGCGCAGCGCAGGACTGGCACTATCAGCGGCCTGTAATCATCCTGTTTCAGCGAGTCGAATCGCCTCCGGCGGACGACTGGCATCAATGGTTTGGAGGATAACAATGGCAAAACTCGCAATCAACGGTGGCACACCTGTCCGGACGAAGCCTTTTCCAACATGGCCGGTCTGGGACGAGCGGGACCTTGCTGCTCTTCGAGGGGCGCTCGAAAGCGGGAAGTGGTTCATGGGCCCGAACAAGGAGAAGTTCGAACAGCGCTGGGCCGACTTCTGCAATGCCCGCTTCGCTGTGGCCACCACAAACGGAACCGCGGCATTGGCCGTGGCGTACCGGGCGGTCGGGATTGAGCCGGGAGATGAGGTTATCATCCCTCCGTACACTTTCATAGCGACAGCGACTGCCGTTCTCGAGGTGGACGCAATCCCGGTATTCGCCGACATTTCGCTGGACACGGCCAATATCAGCGCCGATGCCGTTGAAGCCGTCATCACCGAGCGGACGGCTGCGATAGTTCCGGTTCACGTGGCGGGTAATCCCGCGGACATGGACAGGATAAACGCCATCGCCGACAAGCACGGGTTTGCGGTAGTCGAGGACGCGGCCCAGGCTCACGGCGCCGAGTGGCAGGGCCGTCGAGTCGGCGCGATTGGTGACGCCGGCTGCTTCAGTTTCCAGGCCAGCAAGAACCTCAACGCCGGTGAGGGCGGCTGCGTCGTGACCAACGACCCGCAAATCGCCGACAGGGCCTGGTCAATCCACAATGTGGGACGGATACGCGGAGGAGTCTGGTATGAACACAAGACCCTCGGCGGCAACGAACGGATGACCGAGTGGCAAGCTGCTCTGTTGCTTTCACAAATGGACCGCCTCGAGGAGCAGATGCAGCGCCGTGACCAGGCGGCGGCCAGGCTGGACGAGCGGCTCAGCCAGATTGAGGGACTTCATCCCCAGAAGATGGCTCCAGGCGCGACCAGGAGCGCGCATCATCTTTACATCTTCAGGTACGTTGCGGAGGAATTCGGCGGACCGCCGAGGGCGCGGTTCCTGGAGGCGCTGAATGCGGAGGGAATCCCCGGGCGGCTCGGCTACAACCCCCTCTACCGCGAGCCGCTGTTCGCAGACACCATCCCGAACAATCCCAAGTTGCTCGCCTGCGGCAGCCGCGCCGATGACATGGACTATTCCACCGTAGAGTGCCCCAACGCGGAGCGGCTCACCAAGGAGGCCGTATGGTTCACTCAGAGTGTACTTCTCGGGACTCCGGAGGACATGGACGACATCGCCGATGCAATCCTCAAAATTAAGGAGAACGTGGACGAGCTTTGAAGAGAATAGCGATGATAGCCATGTTTCTCGTCCTCGTGGCCGGATACCCCGCCGTTGCCAGGCCCGACATCGCACGAATACTCGCTGCCAAGTCCCCCCGTAGCTCGGTGGGGATGCTAATGCGACTGCCGGTCGGGCCCTTGACGGTGGGCGCCGACGCCTCCCCCCGAGCGGCTGACTGGGACGGCGACGGTGACCTGGACCTCTTCGTGGGAAGCGGCCGGGGCGATGTGATGTACTTTGAGAACGTCGGTACGAACGCCGAACCGCTGTTCGCGAAGGCCTGCGTGGTTCTTTCCGGCACAGTAGAGGGCGCACCCGCCGCGATTGACGTTGTGGACTGGGACCATGACGGGATTCTCGACCTCCTTGTCTCCTCCAACGGCCGACTACAGGCGCACCTTGGCCTGGAGCATTCTCCGCGACCGACGTTCGATGAGGGCTGGGATATACCCGGCCCTGACGGAGGCTCCGTCCTGCCTGA
>JALGUK010000008.1 GCA_029820875.1 Candidatus Zipacnadia bacterium | reverse complement strand
TTGTACAATATGATACAGGAGAAACCCATCACCAGGACAAGGGTGCGGATCGCTGATTCGCCTCCGAAATCCGATCCGAAGAAAAGCTGCATTATTTCCGGAAAACAGATCAAAGGAAGAGCCGCAAAGACCCCGAGCACCCACGAAAAAAGCACGTTCGCCCGATTGAATCTCTCACTTGATGAACCGTCTTCAGAAGCCAATATGGGCAGCAAGGCCGCTCCCAGAGTTGTGCCAAGGAGGTTCAATGGCGCTTGGAATTTCGTGGCGGCGTTGAAAATGCCCATCTCGGCATATCCCTTGGGTTGATTGACCAACAGAGCGCTTGCGGCCCACCTCACAGGGCCAACCATTGACTGGCTCAGGACCGCAGGCAACGAAAACGACCAGAGGAGCGGCAGTTCCGAGCGGACGTCCCGGTAGACTATCGGGACGTCGGCCTTTCGAGCCTCCCTCTTCAAGGCCAGATGATTGATTAGCCAGGCCACCGCGGCGGCTGCGGCCTGAGCACCAACGGCACCAGGTAGCCGCCAGAACCAAACGCCTCCAACGACCAAGGGAAACGTAAGTAGGCCCCGCAATAGATTCACCTTTGCGATAGTCTTGAAGGCCTCGAACCCGGCCAAAGCACCGGTCTGCGCACCATTGAGCGCATTGAACAATAAGAGCACACAGGCGATTCGTAGTTCGGGCGTCAGGTGCGGAGCGTTAATAGTATGAACCGCAAGATAGGGGCTCGCAAAGAATAGCCCCGTTGCGATAGTCCCCCCGGACAACACGGCTACCAGGTTGGACATGCCGATAATTCGCCCGGCACGCGCCGGAGCGCTTGTTCGGAACTCGGCAACGTGCTTGGTGGCGGTGAGGCCCAACCCCAGGCCGGCGAAGACACCGAACATGCCGACCGTGCTGAGAATAATCCCCAGTTCGCCGAAGCCGACCTTCCCCAAAAGGCGAGCCGTGACGATAGAGGCCAGCAGACCCAAGGCCTGGGATACTATGGCCCCGACAAGCGACCAGAATGCACCCCCCGCTAATCTCGCCCGCAGAGAATCGGGCGGCAATGCTTCGCGCAGGCGGCGGCTGAGAACTAAGAAGAGGGCCATGGTCTATCATCGTGCTCTTGCCAGGCTAAAGGCTGGCTGCTTGATGGAAAGGTCCCCTGGAGCAGATATATAGTTACTCCTGTTCCGACCCATAGTAGTAATAGTAATAATAGTAGTATCCTCTTCCTTCGGCCCGCCACTTGTTCAGCGCAACGCCGAGGAGGCGGGCTTTGGCAGACTGAAGGACGTTGATTGCCTCTGCAATGATGCGGCGGCTGGCATTGTGCTGCTCGATTACGAAGAGGACGCCATCGGTTATGGATGCAAGAATCGCCGCGTCCGCTGCCATAATTGTTGGCGGCGAGTCGAAAAGTATGATGTCCCATTGGTCTTGGAGTTCCGAAAGCAGCTCGCGCATCTTCGCGGAGTTTAGCAGCTCGGCAGGATTGGGCGGCAGCGGGCCGCTTGTCAATACCGACAGGTTCTCGATCTCGGTAGGTTGGATCACGTCCTCCAGCGCGAACGAGCCGACCAATGTGCTGGTCAGCCCCCTGGTGTTGTCGAGGTCGAACATGCGATGAAGTGCCGGCCGGCGCAGGTCCGTGTCCACGAGCAGAACCTTCTTGCCTTCCTGTGACATGGCAATCCCGAGGTTGGCGACGGTCGTCGTCTTGCCCTCGAGCTGGGTTGCGGCAGTAACAAGGAGGGTCTTCACCGGCTGGTCAACCGACGCAAATGTAATATTCGACCGCAGCACACGGTATGCTTCAGCAGCGGAAGACCGCTCCCCCAGATCGGAAATCAACGTAAGCTCTGGTGCCCTGAAGCGCGGGACAGATCCCAGCACCGGCAGATGGAGATAGCGGCGAACGTCATCCACGTCCTTGATTGTGTCATCCAGGTACTCGACCAGAGCCGCCAACATGATACCGAGCAGCAGCCCGAAGACACATGCCAAGGCGATGTTCAGCTTCTTCCTTGGCTTGACGGGCGATTTTGGAACTGTGGCCGGCTCGACGAGACGCGCTGCAGATAGACTCATCGCCTCCGCAATACGAGCCTCGTGGTACTTCTCCAGAAGCAGCTTATAGATTCGGTCTGATACCGTCTGTTGTCGGACAAGTCGAGCCAAATTCTTCTCTTTAACCGGCAAGTCCAACAATCTGGCTTCGTGCCGATTGACCGCGCCGCGCAGGGCGCTCAGCCGCCGAGCGGCCGCCTCAGCATCCGCTTGGTCCATCGCCGCCTGCTCGAGAAGCGCATCATACACCGGATTGGTGCTTTCCGTTGTCGAGGCCAGCACAACTTTCAATGCGTCCGCCAACTGCGTCTTAATCTGATCAATTTGCGCTTCGACTGCCGCCACCTTTTGGCTGTCCTCGCTATACTCCTCCAGTAGACCAGCTCGCTGTGTCTCCAGCTTCGCAAGCTCCGTCTGAAGCTCCTCCACCACCGGGTTGGCCTTCTGGACGGTTGCAGACAGCTTCATCCGCTCTTGTTCGGAGAGCTTGCGTCGTGTCACGTCCGCCCGAGCGCTGGCTGCGCGCGCATCCGCCCCGGCCGATGCCAACTGCGCTTGCAGCGTGCCAAGGACGTTAATCTCCTGTTTGGTCTCCTCGGCGAGGTCAACAATACCTGTCTTGGCCTTGAAAGCCTCGAGGGCGTCCTCCGCATCAGCAAGTTCTACTCGGACCTTGTTCAATTGGCTCTCTAAGAACGTCGAGGCGCTATGGGCGGATTCTTGGGTGTAGGATTGGTTAAGAAGAACATAGTTCTCCGCAACCGAGTTGGCGATGTTCGCTGCCAGTTGGGGGTCTGGATCGTCAGCGTGAATGCTTATGACATCAGTATCTCGCAAGGTCTCGACGGTGAGCTGCTTGAGCAGTTCCTCAGGTTCTTCATCCAGATGCAGTTGCCTAATCACCGCTTCGATGACCGGTCGAGTTTTGATGAGGGCTTTGTGAGTTTCTAATGATCGAGCTCTCGTTATCTCAAGACCGGCTGCTACGAGAGGCAACTCCTCGTAGTGACTATACCGCGGTGGAGCCTGCGTCTCAACCAGCAGCTTGGCGGTTGCACGATAGACGGGTGTCTGAACGTAGCTACCGATGGCGACCACGGCGACCAGGACCACGAATACTTCGATGACAATCCATCGGCGCCGTTGTAGGACGGTCAAGTAGTCACGCAGCTCGAGTTGCTCAGTCTCTTCGGCCAAAGTTATTGCTCCCTGAATTTGGCTCTGATACGTGTTTGTGCATTCCCACCCCGCCGATGGGTGTTCGCCTCACCGCCGAAATATCCACCAAAGTCCCCCCAGACTCGCCACGAAACTCATGACATCCTTGGTCTTAATGTGAGTTTTACCCTTGGGTACCATTACAAGGTCCCCGTCGCCGATCAAGTAGCGGCTCGGAGCATCCTTTCCAGCAAGTACCGCCTCCAGGTCGATCTCCATCGCTTCGACTTGCCCGTCGACCTGCCGGATCAACATGGTACGCCTCGGCTCAGACTTCTCAACGATGTAGCCCCCGGCTTTGGCAACTGCGTCCACGATAGTGTCGCCTTCCTCAATATCGTACACCCCAGGGCGGTTCACATAGCCGAAGACGGCCACGCGGTTCTTCCGTTCGGGAACAACAACAGTATCGCCAGGAGCAACTGGTAGATCCTCACCCGCTTCGCCGTGCTTGATGACAGGCTCAAGGTCAACGGTTTTGATTTCGCCGGTGTCATGGATTACCTTCACGGACCGAAGCTCTGCTTGTTCCGTCGGGCCGCCCGCGAGCGCAAGTACGCGGGAAAGACGGTCACCAGGTGCAATCTGGTAAGCGCCTGCCGTGCTGACCTCACCCAGAACCGAGACAAGGTTGCGTGCTTCAGGCACGACAATGGTATCCCCGCCTGTGACAGGTATGTTTGCGTCTGAGGATGCTTCCCGGAGCACAGCGCGGATGTTGATAGGTGCTACTGTCCCATTTTCATGTATAATGAAAGCCCGATCTTGGTCTGCGGTGCTGACTTCGCCCCTCTCGGGAGCAACGATAATGCCACCTGCGGCTGCAATGGCGTCGGCCAGGCGTGCGTTGTCTTCCATTTGATAAGTTCCAGGCTGGTTAACCATCCCTACGACCGAGACTAGGTTTTTCCTCCTAATGATAATCGTGTCGTTGCGCTGGAGGATAATTCGTTCATTTGAATTGCCACTTAACTGAGCCCGGAGATCGAGCGATTGCGGAGGCTTACCGTTGCGAAACATGACTGCACCATTCCAAGAAGCGGCCGGTGTCAGGCCTCCGGCCATGGCAATCGCTTGCTTGACGTCCACGGGTTCGTTGGAAATCGGGTATGCCCCGGGTTTGTTCACCTCGCCCAAGACGTAGACCTGGTCCGCACGTTGCCGCAGTACGTTAATTGATACCTTGGGATTCTTCAGCTCAGCTTTTAGCCCCTCAACGAGTTCGTCAGTGACTTTCTGAGCCGTTTTCCCCTTTGCAAAGACTTGCCCGACGATGGGGAACGAGAATGAGCCATCGGGGCGGATTCGGATAGGATTAGCTGAATCAAAGGAAAGCTCGGGGTGATTCCAGACGGTAATCTGAAGCACGTCCTCAGGCTGCAACGTATACTCAGCGTCGGCTGCAACCAATATACCGTCGAGGCAGAGGGCTACGACCCACAGGAGCAACACAACACAAGCCCAGCTTTTGCCATTTGTTAAGCTCATCGTAGCGCTCCTCACGCCGCCACACAAAAGTGGTGCGCTCTACATGTCACACGGGCAAAACTTCCATAGCAGTCAGGGCTTTCCCTCCTGTGTGTAACAAAGTTTTAACATGCGGCAAGAGACTGGCGCTATGGTGAGATGCTCTTCTTAGAGCTGGAGGGGAAACGGGGGCACCGTTTGTAGTCAGGGTTACTGAGGCAGTATTCTTTCTGGTGGGCAATGCTCACATGGGAGTAAGGCACGGCCCTGCGCCCCTTCCGGCTTCCCTGAGCAAAGCAGCCATGAAGGCGCGTAGGGAACATTGCAACTGATGCTGGATCTTGCTTCAAACGAAGATAAGGACAGATGTCCACTATGATCGTCCGAGAATTTCGACATGGGCAATGCTTTTGTTATATTTGTTCCGCATATCTCCCCTACATTCCTTTTCTGTTGTGCAAATTATGGCTACTATCAAACCAGGGGTAACTTTTATTCGTTCCCCAATGCTAAGGGCGCCCGCGTCGCGAAGAATGGGCCGATTCTCGCGCCGCAATCGCACTCCGAACTATGATTGTAGGACCCGCAGAAGGGACACCGCCACTCGCATAGAATAATCTGGCTGTGCTGCAGCACGCGCCGAACTTCGGTGTGCAATGCGGCAGCGTCAGGACCATGTACGCGGTCCACGTGGCTGGATGCAAGGGTCTCAGGCATGAGAAGCATAGGAAGCTTGCCTCCTGCTGCAAGGATAAACCCGAGCATTGTATGTTTTCGGCACAGGTAATGCAGAACTTTAGGGCGATCACGGGGCACGCCAGCGTTTCCCGGCTCAAGCGCTGGCAGCAAAGCACTGCGCGATGTGGGCTCTTACATAACGCGGGCCTCGTCATTGAGAGGAGGTTGATTCAGACGCAAATTCCTTTTGCCAAGCCACTCATCGGAGAAGAGGAAGCTGATGCCGTTCGCGAAGTTGTGGCTTCCGGCTGGCTATCGCAGGGGAAGAAGGTAGCTGAATTCGAGACCCGGTTCGCCGAGTACGTGGGAACCGCGGATGCCGTAGCCTTCTTCAATGGCACGGTGGCCCTTCATGCAATCCTCATCGCCTTGGATATCGGACCCGACGATGAGGTCATCGTACCCTCGATCTCGTTCATCTCCACTGCGACGTCGGTTGTTCATGCGGGAGCAACACCTGTGTTCGCGGACGTGGACCCTCGCACGTATAACATTGACCCCGCTGACGTTCGCCGCAAAATCACAGGGAAGACGCGGGCCGTGATTGCAGTCCATTACGCAGGGCAACCCGCCGACTTCGATGAATTACTACCATTATGTCAAGAGGCAGGTGTTCAGCTTATCGAGGATGCAGCCGAGGCGCACGGAGCCCGATGGCGGAATAAAAGAGTTGGTTCGTTCGGACGAGCCGCGATGTTCAGCTTCACTCCAACAAAGAACATCACCACAGGCGAGGGCGGGATTGTGGCCACGAACGACCCCGGCTTAGCTGAACGGCTGCGACTGCTCCGCAATCACGGTTCAGACCGCGAATACCATCACATTGAGGTTGGCTACAATTACAGGATGACCGAAATGCAGGCGGCGCTGGGCATCGTACAGCTCAATCGCCTTGATGGGATCTTGGCTGATAAGCAGCAATGCGCTGCCTACTTGTCCCGTCAGCTAGGGAAGATTCCTGGTATCTCGCCGCCATTTGTAGACCCACGGGCCACGTCGGCGTTCATGATGTACACCATCCAAGTACAGCCGCCGTTTCCTCTGTCACGTGATGAACTGAAAGCTTATCTTGCAGAGCAAGGGATTCCCACAAAGATATACTTCCCCCCGATTCATCTGCAGCCCGTCTTTAAGAAATCGCGCCAGGATAGCCTGCCGGTTACGGAGTCGCTGGCAAAGCGTGTGCTTTCGCTTCCGTTCTTTGTCGGTATTACAGAGGAGGAACTTGACTACATGGCGGAGACGATCCGGTCGCGAGCACGGTAGGGGCACGTTAGCCTGCCTTTCTTTCTGCAGTGTTGTATGCTGGAAGGTGTCGCCGCTTTTCGCGTCTTACTATACTATAGGTAAGCCGCCCGAAAGAGCTTGCCACAGGCCGAGGGGCCGCCTGGTCGCTATTTGCTAAGCTCAGCAGAGAACCTACCAATGTTTGAGTGATTGGCGAAACTTCCGAGCTGTGCTGAGCGCCTGCATAAGCAGTCTGGCATGGCTGCAAAAAAAGTAGGAAAAAGTTGATACCCCGAGATCCCTAGTCTGTTACCCCAAATTGGGTCACTAACGAGGTGTTGCTTCCGCGCCAACGAAAGAAATTGCCCACTTTCTGCGGATTCGCGGCTGAGACATTATCGCAAGAACGGCGGAACCATTCGGGGTTGTCGGACGTCTAATTACAAAAGTGGTCCGCACTTTGCGATAATGGTGGAGGTAAATTAGCATGCGACTACCCCAAAAACATGGCCGGAACGTAGCCAAAGCCATTGAGGTTCTCCTTTACGTGACGAAGCGAGTGCCTGATATGTATCACGCCCTCAAGGTACTGTACTTCGCCGATAAGGAGCACCTAAGAAAGTATGGCAGGCTCATCTACGGCGAGGACTTTGTAGCCCTGAAGCACGGGCCTGTACCAAGCATGGCTTATGATATTGTGAAGGCTGCTAGGGGAGATGGGTTCTGTCACCCAAGAGTAGAAGCAGACAAACTGTTCAAGGTTGAAGGGTACTCGGTAACTCCAATGCGAGATGCCGATACCGACCAGCTAAGCGAATCTGAAATAGAATGCATCGATGCGGCCATCCAGCGGTACAAGGACCTATCTTTCGATGAGCTGGAGCATGCGAGCCACAACAAAGCATTTCTATTCTGTGATGAGAACGATTTCATAACTATTGAAGATATTGCCAGATCACTGGAGAACAACACAGGAGAGCTACTGGATTATATTCATAATGGCTGAGCCAGATGAGAAACTGGGGGACATTTTCCCAGACAACTACAAACAAGGGTATGTAGACAGGCAGTTGGTGCCGGGACAGGTCGTGTATCTGCACTGTGACTTTACCACACCACCCAAGGATAAATATCTGGTGGTAGCATGTATTAAGCCCGAAGTCCTACTCCTGGTGATCAATTCGTCCATACCCCCTTTTGTCGCAAAGCGCCAGGACCTGTGTAAATGTCAGGTACAAGTCAACGTTTCAGACCACCCGTTCCTTCGCCACGATTCGTATGTCAATTGCGCTGAAGTCATCCGTGAATCAGAACAACCGAACATGAGGAGGCAGTTGGTCAAAAAGGTTGGTCGGATTAAGGGTAAGGTGAGCCCGATCGCTCGCCGGAAGATTCTGAATGCGGTGCGACAAGCAAGGACGCTCAGTCGTGCTGATAAGGAAGCTATACGAGACGCACTGACCCAACAACCATGAGTGCGAGGACATATTGATAGGCTGATGCACAGCAGCTTCAAATACTGCCTCCGATAGTACTGTGGCCTTCGTACCGAAACTTTCTCACCAACTCATCTAGAGACACGCCAACGGCCTCGCAGACTGCATCTAGTTCGACCAAGTCTAACCGCCGCTCCCCAGTCTGATACTTGCTGATGAAGAACCGGGGGCTCCCTAGTCGTTTGGCCACCTCAGTCTGAGTCCGCCTTGCCTCCTTTCTTCTCTCGCGAAGCAGGAACTGAAGTTGCTGGCGTTGAAGTCATAGCTTGCGCTTGTCCATGATACCAAGCACTCTAACATTGCTTGACAGTATATCCCAAATTAGGACATAGTACGGGCGAAGGAGGGGATTGTCATGAGTCGTCGGCTACTCGTTCTCGTGCTATGTATGCTGCTGGGGGGCACCGCAACGGTCAGAATCCACATTGACTGGCCCGAGCTCCCATCCTCGCGGATTCTGCTTTCGACACTTCACCACGTGGACATCTCCGTAACCGGCTCTGGCATCACGTAACTCGTGACGGCAACCCTCACGCGCCCAGACACCGAGTCGAGCATGGTGGTGCCCGCAGGCACGAATCGGGCATTGTGAGACTGTTGCAAAAGCCCTTGACAAACTCGGGGGGTAAAATGATAAGTAAAGTAATCACTCTGCCCCGGGGGCCTGCTATGCAAAGTCAACAGAGCAGTCAGGCAAGTTTTTTCGGGATGATCTACGAGGACCTGATTAGTGCCGGTCATCTGTTGCGTCGGTTGTCTGAGAGTGTTTCCCCCGCTGGTAGACCCGCAGGCGCGGGAAGTCGCCGCCGACAAAGATTATGACACCAAGGCCAATCACCAAAAGCTGAAAGAGCGGGGCCAGCGCTCTTATCATCAAGAAGAATCGCACCGACGCAGACATTATCAGCCAAGCGGATCCCAAAAGCCAACGCGAGAGACCAAGCATCGAGCGTAAGTTTGCCGAGCAGAAGAAATATCACGGGCTGGCGAAGCCAAGGTACTGGGGTCTGGCGAAGGTGACAATCCAGGCGCTGATCACTTGCCTCGTGGTCAATTGCAAGCGGATGGCCAAGCTCTTGAGCGCCCTGCCCCATCCACAAAACGCCTCATTGTCCCTGGCGGGCGCGTGAAGGAGGTGGAAGAGGGTAAAAGCAGACAAGAAGGCGGCAAGAAGTTCACAACTGAATAGCAAAAAGGCAGAGCTCGTTTCCGCCAAAACTGCCGGATGTACCCTCTGCTTCCGCAGAGGTAGCTTTAGCAACAGTTTCAAGAGGATAAATGTTTGAAAGAACCTTGACAAACTGAAAGCAGAGGTGTACATTTTCAGTATAGGAATATTGTCGCAGTCCCGGCAACTTGCCTTCTACAGTACTATAAGCAGCATTAAACGCAGCATCAAAGAAGTAAGAGGAGGGTCGCGGAAATGCGACAGATTAGTGTGTTGGTCCTATCCCTGCTGGTGTGTTTGTCGGTCCCCTGCGCCGCTCAAGTACGCTCTCCATTGGACGACGTGCCCTTTGACCACTGGGCCTACGACGCTGTCGAGCAGCTGGTGGAAGCAGGGGTTGTCCGAGGTTACCCGAATGGGACGTTCAAGGGCGACCGTGCAATGACGCGCTACGAGTTTGCCATGGCAACAGCCGCGCTCCTGGATTACGTCGAGCAGCAGATCGCGCCTCGCCCGCCCGTCACCGAGGGCGCTACTGAAGGCGGACGCATTGGTCCGCCTGGCCCGCAAGGCCCCCAAGGCCCCCAAGGTCCTGCCGGCCCCAGGGGGCCAGAAGGGCCGCAAGGACCGCCCGGCGAAATCTCTCAGGCGCAGATAGAGGAACTCACCCAGCGCCTCGTCACCGAGTTCAAGCCCGAGCTGGCCGATATGGGAGTCCGGCTGGACCGGATTGAGGCGGTGCTGGATGACCTACAAGCTCGCGTACGTGTGCTCGAAGAGACCCCCAAGGTTGAGCCTGTGGTTACAATTCGCTACCGCGCGGGCGTAGCGGGCACCACGCTCGACGCGGACAACTCGTTCAGCGCAATGTCTGCTTCCATCGGTGCTAAGGGCCAGTTCGAGGAGGGCGTCGAGGGGTTCGTGAGCTGGTATATGACAGACACAGGCTTCGGAAACTGGATGGACCAGGCGTACGTGCACAAGATGGCGACACCTGGCTCGGTCGGATGGTGTGTGGGGCGTCAGTATGTCAAGCTTGGTCAGGGCCTTCTTGTGGATAATTCTTTGAACCCGTTGGATGGTGCTCTTGTGACTGCGCTGAGAAACGGCGTGACATTTGAGGGCTTCATCGCCGACTCAGCCGGCGGGCGGGCACTATATCCGAAGGGTGACGGGTTCGCCGCCGCGCGCCTAGCTTGGCGTGGCCGGAACGTCTCTGTTGGGACGAGCTTTCTTCTCACCGGTGTGGGCTCGGAGCGCGGCTGGAGCGTAGACGTTTCAGGTAAGGCTGATCGGCGCAACTTCGCCGTCGAGTATGCACAGCAGACGAATGGCGGTCCGGTAGGTCCAGGCTCCAGCTCGGCCGTATGGGTGGATGTAGATCTCCTGCCGGGCAACACGTTGAGTCTGACGGGGCACTTCGGACGCATCGGACGCCTCTTCAACCCAACATACTCTGCTGTCAACCCTTACGCGGAGCCGATAGACCCTTCGCTCCCGGCTGGCTTCCCAAGGTGGGAGCGCTGGCTGGGCGGCTCGTACATCGCGCGAGACATGACCACCTACGGTGTCTCCGGAACGTGGAATCTCGACGGTTGGCAGATCCGAGGAATGCTGGCTGACGTGAAGGACCAAGATGGGGAGCCCAACACGGTGCCGGTGGTGGGAGTGGGAAGCATTAGCGTGGCGCGCCCGGTCGGTGAGAACGGCCGTGTGTCGCTCACATATGGTCAGCAGAAGTCGAATGTCCCATGGATTGATGACCCCAAGCTCCTGGACATGCAATTCGAGTATGGCTTCTAAGGAGTGGATGGAACATGAGGCGCATTGCATTCGTCGGTCTTGCGATTGTAGTAGGGCTTGGGCTCCTTTCCCAAGCAGGGGGGTGTGGAGGAGCAGCGGCAGGAGTTGGAGCGGTTGAAGGGTATGTGTATTTCCGCGCGGAGCCGTTCGATGTCGTGCTCTCAACCTCCCCCCCACCGCCAGAAGGCTACCAACCTGCGGTGAACGCAACAATTCAGTTTCCGGACGGGACAACGGTGGTGACTGACGCAAGTGCGTTCTTCTACGCGACTAATGTATCACTCGGAACTTACGCCATCACCATCACAATCCCGGGCTATCCGCCTTTCACGGTGACCGTCACGGTCACGCCTGGCGGAATCCACTCTGGCGGCACAGGTGGGATCTCATAGGAGGCTAGTAGACGGATCAGAGCCAAGCAGGAGTTCGGACGTGACATCTTCGCGGGCGTCAGCGTGAAGCTGGCGCCCGTTGTTGCATTCTGTGTAGACAGGAGGCGTTCCTCAAGTCTGCGAACGGCCCGCCGATAAGGGGGGTAGTAGTACGGTTGCGCGGGTGCCATCCCAAGGGCACCCCCAGAAAGGCTCTCCCAGACAAGCTCTGGGAGACGGACGGGGAGCCGACGACACTCGTCGAGGCTTCCCGTTTCATTTTGGGCAGCGCAAGCCAACTTTACCCTGAGGCGGTGTAGTGAGATGAAACGCAGTACAATTCCACTCGACATGGGATACCTCCTCATGATCGGCATGATGGCCATATGGGGTCTCACGGGATGCAGTGGCTCGGCACCCGCGGATGGTACCCCCCGTCTTCCGAGCAGCACATTCCAGTCGGAAGTGGCTGGCGAAATAAACGCGGTACGGGCCGCCAATGGCCTCGACCCTCTTGCGCTGGAACCGATCGGCAGCCCGAATGCGTCTGACTATGCCGAAGTGCTAGCCGAGGCGGACTCCGCTGACCACTCGGGTGTGGCGAAGGAGGCGATCGCCATTTGCTTCGCCAACTGGTACCCACTCGCTAAGCGCGTCGTCACGCTGTGGATGAACAGCCCACCACATCGAGCGATCTTGTTGGACGCCAACGCCAAGGTCCTTGACGTGGGATGTGCCATCGGCTGGCATCGGGATGGTGTGGCGAATGTGGAAAGCGCGTTCGTGGTATTGAGGATTCAGTAGCCAAGCCGCTGAGCGGGAGAAATGCCGTTTGACTGGCCTTGGGCCTGCACAAAAGGCATAGCGGACTAATTCCACACGCGGGCCTATCTGCAGACCGTTCCTGCCGCAACCGCATAAGCTCCGGCTTGGCACAGCAGCACACGCTTGCGTAAATGGAGGAATCGGACCTTCCAAGACAAATCCAAGCAGCGTTGCTCACGGGTATCTTTGCCTAAATGCGGCCTCTTGCGAGAGGGGCTCGGGCCATGGAGGTGCTTAGCTTCGTCCTCTTGCTTATCGCGGCCCTCGCTGCCATCGTCGCATCGTACGTCAGGATGCTCGCATTCCCGGTGCTATACAAGGCACAGCGGATTGGCTGGGATGAGCCATTCCGCTGGCCCGATTACGCTGAGTACACCCGGCAATCGCTCGGGCGCGAGGGTCCGCACAGGCCGGTGTACCTGTTAGCCGTCTGGGTATGCGCTGCCAGTATTGTGATTGCTGCGGGACTCGCGCTGTGCTCCGGACACCTTCCGTAGCGCGGTCGTATCCCTTAGGCCAGAGCAGGTTGCTCAATAGAAGCACCACGCGGCCTTTGGGACTCCGCAGCGGCCAGAACGTGGGACTCGTTCTCGACGGCCCAGAGACTCTCATGAGAGTCGGGGCCGGGGATGTGGCGTGGATTCGAACCTGCATCATCCAGTTCCAACTCTGGGTCGCGGATATCTAACTCCTGCACGTCGCGCCGAGTACGGGCGGGGCTTCTACCCCGGGGAGTCGTCCGATATACTTGATACCTCCTATCCACGAGCCCACCTCCCTCCCGCCTTTTACGCAAAGCCCGCACCGGACAAGAACGCCAGCAAGCACCGACCGGTTAGCGGCATAGCAGGCCCGATACGGGGGTGATGACACGACGCGAAAGATGAGCTGCCCCCGGGTGGGTTTATTGACACCACTTCCGCAGGGGCAGGCTGCATCTGCGCCATTGACGCCCGCGAAATCGGAGAAGACCTCGAACGGCTGATCAGCGGGCAGATTTACCAGAACGTCATCATTCGGACGGTCAAGTTCGCAGCCGTGGCCCCGGCCATCCTTTCTCCGATAGTAGGCTGTCACGGGGACCGCCTATACTGGTTCGTCTACGTAGAAGACTACGGTGAAAGGCGGCCTGTGTTTGATGAGCAGCACCGGCTTGATCCTCAGACCCAGCGCCCGGCATTCGAAGTCATATTCGTCTACGCCCAGAAAGAAAGGCTGCTGGACATCGGTGTCAGGGGAGACAGGCGTGTCCTGACGGACATGCAGCGTATCTTCGGCAGGACAATCCTGGGCCTGGAGCTTGAGGAGCTGGGTGCAGGAAATAAAACCGGCTCCGGAACGCTTGGAGGTCGAGATCACCTACCAAATCCCGGAGCCCGTTGTAAATAGCTTGGTAGCGCGGGCAGGATTTGAACCTGCGACCTGCGGGTTATGAGCCCGCCGAGCTACCAGACTGCTCCACCGCGCGTTGACAGTAATATTGTAGCATAACCAGCCATCCCTGTAAACCCCTCCCGGCCGTTTTTTTCGAGTCTTTGATAATAGAGAGTACTGGAGGCAGGAGCTTTGGCGGGGCGTCCCTGAACTCCACATCACCCCCTCATTCAATCACGCCCAAACATCAAATTGAGCAAACATTCCCCTACTTTAAACTGTCGAAGGGGAAGTCCGCGCAGCGGCGAAGAATCAAAGGCCTGCTTAGGAGCGGGCTGCGCTCCCACCATGCTCGGGAGGAGGCGGCACGACATGGTTTGCAACAACTGTGGGCGGCTGGAATCTCTCAGGCGGCCCTGAGCTGCTCTCTCCCCGGCACCAGGGACAGGCAACCCTGGGTTTCGCGGATGGACACGTGGACTTGATGAGTCCCCCGGACCGCCGGGAGACCACCAAAGGGGCGGATGAGCAGCCTCAGTGAGCGTAAACATCACAGCTTACGTTGGTTTTTAGGGTGAAGTACATATGGCACTGACCGCTTACGCCGTCGTATTCACGGACCGTGAGAAGGTTGAATTTCAGGAAGTTGAATTGCCCGCTCCCGGGCCTGACGACGTCGTCGTGCGGGTACAGCACTCCTGGATTAGCAACGGCACGGAGGGCTCCTACCTGCGCGGCGAGCGAATAAAGGGCGATACCCCCTGGCGCCCGGGAGACCCCTGGCCGTTCCCCATCGTGGCCGGCTACCAGAAGACGGGGGTCGTCGAGTGGGTTGGAAGCGATGTCGAGGGCATCGCCGTCGGCGAGACGGTGTTTGCCACGATAAGCTACGTGGGCGAGGGCTTCTTCGAGAAGACAGGCGGGCATATCTCCCCGGCGGTGACGCCCCAATCTCAGATATGGAAGCTGCCGCCGGGACTTTCCCCCGTCGCTGCGAGTTGCCTTGTACTTGCGCAGGTGGGCTACAACTGCGGAACCCGCCCGCCTGTCTCCGAAGGCGACGTCGCCGTCGTCATCGGTGACGGGATGGTCGGTCACTGGAGCGCGCAGACGCTGTATTCCCGCGGGGCGACGGTTATCATGGTCGGAAAGCACGACTATCGCCTGGAGCGCTTCCCGGCGGATGACCGGCGACACCGATGCAACATCACCAGGGAGGAGCTTCAAGACATCGTCCGCCGGGTTGTGCCGGAGGGGGTCTCGATAGTGGTGGACACCGTCGGGTCGGTGCCTGCGATTGAAGCCTGCTATCCGTTCATGCGGCACAACAGTCACATAGTATCCGCGGGCTTTCACGGGACGAAGGGGCTTATTGACATCCAGCCCATGCGGGCGCTTGAGGCGACCCTTTACGCACCATCCGGCTGGACCAGGGAGCGCATGGACGCGACGCTCGAGATGCTTGCCGACGGCCAGCTCGACTCGGAGAGCCTCATCACTCATCGCTTCCCTGCCCGCGAGGCTGCGCGGGCCTGGGAGCTGATTCTCAAGCGCCCGGAACCGGTTCTGGGAGTCATCCTGGACTGGTAATATCGAAGACAGTCGGGTCAGGCCTGCCAAAAGGAGGCGGGCTGACCGATGCTCGGCTACGGGGAAGAAGCGATGCCGAAGAGGCTTCTCGCCATCGTGACAAGTCCGCGCGAGAACTCCAACAGCGAGCTGCTTGCCCGCAGGCTTGCCGGCCTTCGGGTGGTCAGGGATACGCTGGACGGGGGACAGGCGGCGTGATACCGCCCTCGCCCGCGCATTTAATGCCCCAAGGGTTCCCCGGCCCAACGTCGAAACTATTCTTGCACAGTGACCGCCGGCCCGCATGGTTGCCGCGCTGGCGTGAGATGACCCAGGAGGCCTGTTGCCATGCTGATTGACATCCATGTCCACACAACGATGTTCCCCGGCCCGGAACGTGCAAGCGGCGGCACCTACGCCACACCCGAGCAACTGATGGATATGCTCAAGCCGCAAGGGGTGGAGAAGGCAGTCATCCTGCCGTCGGTCAACCCGGAGTGTTCCCACGTAATCCAGGGGAACGAAGAAGTACTCGCAATCGTCCAGAAGTACCCGGACTTTTTCATCCCCTTCATGAACATTGACCCCCGCTTCGAGAACAACTCCCCAGATTCGGACCTCAGCCGGCT
>JALGUK010000282.1 GCA_029820875.1 Candidatus Zipacnadia bacterium | reverse complement strand
GGCCGGTGGCACAAGGTCAGCGACAAGTTCGGTACCAAGCGAAGCCTCGTCAACGCGGGGATTCGGCAGGTCGCGCAGGCAGCGGCCCCCCAGACGGAGGTCTGGGACCAGGTGGCGGCCAAGGCGGGAGCAGTGGGGGTCATGCAGTCGGAGAGCGGCGCATTCAACGAAATCTACAACGCTGAGCCTGTTCAGGACAAGCTCGCAGACTATCGCAAGAAGCTCGGCTCCGCAATCACATCCCGCACGACGGGTGTGGCCGCGGTTACCAACGGACGGATTATCGCCGTAGACATCTTCACAAATCCGGAGCTTCTCCACTCTCTCTGGAGGAAACTCCTTGATTCATATGCCCTGGACGCCCTTGAGCGACCTGATTCAGATGCGGATGAGAAACTGACGCGGCGCGACATCGAGGAGCTTCTGCGGTGGGCCGAAAGCGACCGCGCCCCCCGACGCGAGCGGCACACGCCGGGCATCGGGTCCTTGTTCAGCCTTCGGTCCCGTCGCGCGGAGGGCTTTGTGCTCACTTACCATGACAAGGTCATCCATGCCAACTTTTTCGAGGCCCGGCCCCTTATTCTGAAGCCGGCATCCGGGCGTCTTCTGTTGCCGCAGACAAGATAACTGCACTCGGCCGGCTCCGGTGGAAGTGTTTACATTGATTTTACCAACTTCCGGCGTCTTACTGTGGTATAAACCAACCAGAAGCGATGTCAACGAGACTGAAGCGACATGCTTGAACCGGGATGGGAAACAGGAGTGAAACCGATGCCAATAGACAAAGAAACAGCAGACGCCAGTATCGAAGAATCGCCTACGGCCAGGAGCTTCCCAAAAGTGCTGGAGGAGCAGACCGATGAAAGGACCGGATGGAGCCTGAAGGTATGGGAGGATGGGACGGTCATGGTCCGGTAAATAGTCACGGCGCCGGCCCTTAACATACCCCTCAGCGAGAGCCGCCCTCACCCGGGCGGCTCTTTCCGTTTGTCAAAACGCCGGCGCTCGTAGAAGGTTTGACGGCAGACCGCAGCGAAAGCGACAAGCACTGTTGCAGACCAGCAACTCCCGGGAAGGTGCATGGTAATGGATTCGCGCATCATCGTAAAGAAGCTTGAGATACTGTCCGAGCTTGCCGTCCAAGAGAGTAATCCTGTTGGGCCCTGGCAGGGCCGCGCCGCAAAGCACCTGGGGCCTGGCCGCTATCAATACATTGGCGACTGGCAGCCCGTGCCGGATTACTCCCAGTGGCCGGCGCTGCAAACCGTTTTCCTCCGCGCCCCATTGACTGTCCCCGACGACCCTGCAAATTGGTTCATCGTGTTCAGTTTCGATGCAATGGAGGGACTGGTGAGTATCGGTGAGCGCCCCTGGGCGGGCATAGATCGCGGCCACCAGCGCGTGCCCGTACCCGAGCCTGGCGCGCACGAATTGGTCGTGGAGTTGATCTCCGTCCCACGTGCCTGGCCGGAGCCGGGCCTGCGCGGGTTATTCGGAACCTTCCGCGGGGCGGAGCTCATACGGATTGACCCGGACATCCACGCCGCTTATTACGATTTCCGTTTCATTTTCGAGACCGCTAACGCTCTCCCCGACGGACGGCGTAAGGAGCTGCTTGACGCGGCACTGGAGGACGCGATGCTCGCCATCAACCTCACGGCTCCGAGGGAGCAGGTACTCGCAGAGATATCGGCGGCGCGGGAGCTGCTCGCCCAGAGAGTTGCCGAGATAGCGCCCGACCCGGAGGGTGGTCGGCTGTTTTTGACGGGACACACGCACATCGACACGGCTTGGCTGTGGCCCATCAGTGAGACGATCTGTAAGTGTGCCCGGACATTCTCAACCGCTTGCAGGCTGATGGAGCGCTACCCGGATTACTACTTTTCGTGCAGTCAAGCACAGCTTTTCAAGTATACGAAGGAGCACTACCCGGCGCTGTTTGAGGAAATCCGGCGCTGGGTCGCCGAGGGCCGCTGGGAGACGACCGGGGCGATGTGGGTCGAGACCGACACGAACGTCCCTTCGGGGGAATCGCTGATCCGCCAGATTCTCCACGGCCTGCGGTTCTTCCGCGAGGAATTCGGCACCCGCCCGACCATCTGTTGGCTGCCGGACGCGTTTGGATACAATGCCGCCATGCCGCAAATCCTTGCCGGCTGCGGCCTGCGCTCGTTCTGGACATGGAAGCTGCATTGGCAGTCACGCAACCCGTTCCCGTATCATCTTTTCTGGTGGGAAGGCATTGACGGGACGAAGATTCTGGCACACATCCCGAAGCTAGGGGGAGGAGGATACAACGGCAATCCGACGCCGGAGCAACTCGCACGCGCCTGGGACAGTTACGTGCAAAAAGGCACCTACGACGAGCAGCTTTTCCCCTTCGGTTATGGTGACGGCGGCGGAGGCGTGAGCGACGAGATGCTTGAGTTCGCCGCCCGCGCCGCGCATACGCCGGGCCTCCCTGCGTGCCGACAGGGTACAGCCGAGCAGTTCTTTGAAGATGTACATCAAGCCCAGCCGGAGTTGCCCACCTGGACGGGGGAACTCTACCTGGAGACTCACCGCGGCACTTACACTACACAGGCCCGCACCAAGCAGGGCAACCGCCGATGCGAGCTGGCTCTGCGCGAAGCGGAAATCTGGAGCGTTGTGCAGCGATGCGCCGCCGCCCAAGATGCCTCGGCGCCACCGGGGCTTTCCGACATAGCGGAAACGCTGAGAGATGCTTGGGAGAAGGTGCTGCTTCACCAGTTTCACGACATTTTGCCGGGAAGCTCAATCGCTGAGGTCTATGAGGATACCGCCCGCGACCATGCGGAGGTCCTCCAGACCGCCGAGGCCATCCGGGATGCCTCGCTGGACAAGCTCGCGCAAAGGCGCGAACATTCAGCACGCTTCAGAGTCTTTAACTCGCTCTCCTGGCAGCGCAACGACATCGCCTACGCGACCATTCCCGACCTGGGCAACAACCTCGTCGCCGTCTCGGAGGGGCGACGACTACCGGCGCAGATTCTATCACGGTCAAGCGGCTGGGCCGATGTCGTATTCCTCGTGCGCCAGGTGCCCTCGGTGGGGGCCGTGACTGTGGAAATCAGTGATGCGCCCACATCCGACAATGCGCTGCGCTGCTCCGACCGAACGCTCGAAAGCAATATCTATCTTTTAGAGCTGGCGGAGGACGGTTCGATAGCACGGCTGTTGGACAAGCGTAGAGACCGGGAGGTAATCCCGCCGGGTCAAA
>JALGUK010000281.1 GCA_029820875.1 Candidatus Zipacnadia bacterium | reverse complement strand
GCCCGCCTCAACTACGAGCGAATAAAAGCGAAGCTGCGGTAGCGTTCAATCATGCAAGGCGCCAAGGCGCGGACTATCATCCTACAAGTTCCTGCAGACCTTTCGGATGTTCGTTTTGACACCGCTGTCGCGCGGCTTTGTCCGGAGCTTTCACGCGCCGCCGCCCAGCGACTAATCCGCGAAGGCAACGTGTTGTTGAACGGGCGGGCCTCCAAGCCGAGTGAGTCGGTCAAAACCGGTGACGAGCTTCGTGTTACGATTCCACCTCCCGTCGAAGCGGCGGCGCGTCCACAGCCGATTGCGCTGAACGTCGTTTATGAGGATGAAGACCTGATTGTAGTCAACAAGCCCAGCGGCATGGTCGTCCATCCAGGTGCCGGCAACCCCGACGGTACGCTCGTCAACGCTCTCCTGCACCATTGCCGGGAGCTGGCGGGTGTGGGGGGGAAGCTTCGGCCCGGCATCGTCCACCGCCTCGACAAGGAAACGTCGGGCTTGCTCGTTGCAGCCAAGAACGACGCGGCCTACCGTTCCCTCCAGCAGCAGATTCAGGTACGGACTGCGGTCCGCGAGTACTGGGCGCTCGTGTGGGGTTGCGTCGAGAATGACGAGGGCCGCATCGAGGCGCCGATCGGGCGTCATCCGAGACATCGCCAGAAGATGGCTGCAAATGTCCCCCACGCGCGAAATGCCGTCACCGACTACCGGGTGCTTGAGCGCTTCAAGAGAATGACCCTTCTGCAGGCGCACCTGCAGACAGGCCGCACTCACCAAGTGCGGGTCCACTTCGCCCACATCGGCCACCCGGTCGTCGGAGACCCGCTTTACGGCCGGGGGCGGGCCTCGGGACTTGCCCAGTTCATGCGGGAGCTTGTCGCCGGCCTCCACGGGCAGGCCCTCCACGCACGACGCCTATGCTTCGACCATCCCCACACCGGCGAGCGCCTCGAGTTCGAAGCGCCGCTGCCCGAGGACTTCGCCACCCTCCTGGACGTACTTCGCAAACCATCCTGATGAAGGTCAGGCGGCGCTTTCAGGGAATCCTATTGAGCTGATGTCTCGGTTGTTGTCAGCGGAGGTGGCCGCGTGTGAGCGGCAGGATAGCTCTTATTCTTTTGCTATTGTGGCTTCTAACAGGGCTGGCCGTTTTCGGGGCGAACGAGCCAGAGGTGCTCTTCGAGGAACACTTCGACGCATTGCCCGACGGCGCCGCTGTTGTTGCGCCGTGGATGGTTTCAGGGGGACGGGCAACCGTCGAGGGCGGCCGCCTTCACATCGTCTCCGAGAAGCAGAATCCGCAAGTGACCCTGAAGAGGACCTTTTCCGGCGACATCTCCTTCTCGGCCCGGTTCATCGGCGCGACGAAAATGCACTGGTGCGGGCTTGCATTTCGCGGCAAGTATTATCTGACCGTCAATCATCAGTTCTGGGCGTTCTCCCTGCGGAAAACCGCCCCATACGTTGCCGACGGCTCCGGGGCGCTGGCGGAGAAGTCAGGCTATGGGCACTATGTCTACCGCCTGGCGGACTTCACGATACGGGTGGACATCCGCGGCAAGAGAATCCAGGGCTACATTGACGACAAGCTGCTGGTCGAGGTGACTGACCCCGAGCTTCCCGATGAGGGGACAATCGGGTTCGTCGGCGGCTGGGGAACAGACTTACTTATTGACGATGTCATGGTTCGACGCCCGCCGCCGGAGCCGCCTCCTGCGCCCGACCCGCATTTCGAGCTGTTTGAGGGCATGAAGGCGCACCTTGACCGACCAGACGGCATCTACCACGATGATGAGACGGTCCCCATCACCGTCAAATGGGATGGAAACCGCGCAGAGCCGATTCCCCTTCATTTCACATTGCTGGATTACTATGAAAAGCCGGTCCAGGAATGGGACACCGAGTGGATTCCGGGTGCGCCGTTGAGACTGACCGCGAAGCCGAGCCGACGGGGAATCTTCAAGTTGGCTGTCCGCGGCACAATCGCAGGCCAACGCGCACGCACGGACCTTACCAGCTTCGCGGTGCTGAATCCTGAGCTTGCCAGGCGGCCGGTTGAGCCGGACTCACCGTTCGGTATTCATCCGCACTGGGAGGCCCCGGAGTTTCACTACGCGCTCGCACGCAAGCTCGGAGCACGATGGGCGCGTGATCATGATACCATTCAGTACACCTGGTGGCCCTACGTTGAACGTGAGCCGGACAAGTGGCGCTGGTATGATGACGGCCTCGCACTCCTGGCTCAGAACAAGCTGAGCCTGCTGGGGGAGTTCCTGTATACGCCGGCCTGGGCGGCTGACATACCGGAGGGCGCCTCCGTCGGCGACGGCCGCTTTGCAACCGGAGCGTATCCGCCCAAAGACTGGGATGACCTCGCGGATTACGTGTACCGCACGGTGGACCACTATAAGGACCGTATCCACGTGTGGGAAGTCTGGAACGAGCCAAGTTATCATGGGTTCTGGAAGGGGACGCCCGAGCAGTATGTCGAGCTGTTGCGGGTCGCTTATCAGGCGGCCAAGCGCGCAGACCCAGATTGCACCATCCTCGGAGGCGGCGGGATATTCATCATCCAGCCGGAGTGGAATGAGCGCGCGTTCGCGGCCGGTCTCCTGAAATGGTGCGACAAGGTTTCGATTCACGGGTACGTGGACGCAATCCATCCAATGGATGCTCAGGAGATGGAGGGCCACCTCGCAGAGTTCCGCGAGCTGATGCGCAAGTACGGCGGCGAGAAGCCCATCTGGAGCACCGAGAACACCATTATGAGCACGAGTTTTCTTGACCCTCTGCGCAAGGGTTATGAGGATACGGACATGCCGTATCACTTCCGCCAGGCGGCAAACAACATGGTGCGCCTGTACGTGACCAGCCTCGCGAACGGATTCGAGAAAATCTTCTACTATTACGCCAACCGGCCCAAGTCTGTCCAGCAGGTGCTTGACAACCCAGTCAACGGATGCCTGATTGAGCCGCACGGCTGCATTAAGCCGATGGGCGTCGCCTACGCGACTACCGCTGACCTCCTGGACGGCGCCCTGCCGGTCGGGCGCGTTGACGTGGACCCGCGAGTCCGCGTGTACCTGTTTGAACGGGACGGGCAGCAGGTCGCGGTGACCTGGGGCCTGTTCGGGCGGCGCGATGCGAAACTCAAGCTGCGCCTTGTAGCCGGCGGGGCGGCTGAGCGGCTGAGTATAGTTGATATACTCGACAATTCACATCCCATTGAGCGGCGTGGGGACCGAGTGTTC
>JALGUK010000001.1 GCA_029820875.1 Candidatus Zipacnadia bacterium | reverse complement strand
TGACACACCACGAGGCGGCCTGCATCTGGCGTGACTGGGTGCTGAGGCAATTGACGGAACTTGGCTTGGTCAACATCAAGTTCGACGACCGATGGCGCATCATCGTACACTTCGCAGACGAGTCCGTTGATAGTGGGAGCCAGGAGACCTACGATTCGGCACTTATCAAGCTCAGGCTTGCTGTTGAGGCGCAGCCCAATGATTGATACACTCCATATCACCTGCCCAGACGGGGCGGAACTCACTATCCCGATATTCGCGTGCCAGGAAATCGCGCAGCTTGAAATGGACTTGGCTCTTGCAAATGAAGAGATTGAGCGCTTGAAGAAAGCTGCCAACAAGTGGCAGGCGCTCGCTACACAGATACGACTGCGTGAGAAAGGCAAGGATGCGGAGATTAGGCGGCTGGAACGCATGATACGCTACACGCTCGAAGGCCCCGACGACCCGAAAAGCCTCAAGACCATTCTCACAGATGCCCTCGACGGTATGATTCCAGAGGTGAACTTTGACAAAGTACGTGGCGAACGCAAGGCGCTCAAGGCCGAGGTCGAGCGGTTGAAGGCCGAGCTTGCCGAAGCACAGACAGAGAAAGGCAAGCCGTGAAGCTGAATCATATGACAGAAAGGAGAAGTGATGGAAACGGAAATAGAGCAGACATTCTGGATGGTATGGTGCGACGGTAGGCGCACACCGGCTAAGGTGCATCGGACATGCAGGCAGGCCCAGGTTGAGGCCGAACGCATCTGCAAGCAGGAAAAGCGGCGGGTGTACGTGCTCAAAGCGGAATCTGTGTGTTTCCCGAAGGAGCCGCCTGTCGAATGGAAGATACTGTAGAAGAATGAGCGGGGAGTACGAGAGCATACGGCGCATCCAATACGAGGACGGCGCGACGTTTGTGCCCGTGTGCGAGACATGCGGGCGATTCGTCAAGGCGGACTTGACCATTGAAAGCAGTGAGGCCAAAGGTTTGAGCGACCAGCCCAACGCGACGTGCTCAAAATGTGGCCGGACGCGAATGCTCTTTGAGGGATTTCTTTGAGGCTAAGAGGGTGGAATGGTGGGCATACTGCGGCCACTGCATCCGCCATTGGCTAGTGCACGCCAACTCGTGACGCTGAAAATATGCTTGACAATACGTAGCATTGTGGTACAATAGGGGTAGTGGAAGGCGGTTTCACCATGAACCCAACAGCACAAATTTGCGAGCGTCGGAAGATGACTTTCCCTCCTTTGGTGGGATCGCCTGTCCACACTTCCGGCGCTTGCTCTGTTTGGAAAGCTCAGTTATGGGAAAGGCAAAAGGAATGCCCGCACCAAATGAATATGTCTGGTACAAATGGTTTCCAACAAAGGCGCTCACATCGCTCCGGTGGGCTTCCCTTAGCGTGACGGAAGAGGGAGTATATCGCCGTATGTACGACTTGGCGAGCTTAGCTCAGCCGAGTTCCCGTCGCGGCTATTTCTACGAACATAATGTACCTGCATCGCTCGAAGATGTGTGGCGATTCTTGAGAATTGACGCAAGAACGGGGCAAAAATGCGTTGAAAAGTTTGCAAAAATGGGGCTAATGAATAAGGATAAAAATGGTGCTTGGGGCTTTCCAAATTTCGCTAAGCATCAACGCCGCAGTCCTTTACGACCTCGGCGCGACGGACTTGGCAGCGCCGAAGCTGGGACAGAACTGGGACAAAATCGGGACAAAATCGGGTCACTAGATGCAGAAGTAGATGCAGATGGAGATACAGAAGCAGAAGAAAGGAAACAACCGGGTTCACCTGATATGGAAATCTATATGCTCGTAAAGCAGTTCATCAACAAGACGAAGTACGGCGGTCATCCAGAGGGTGTAAGGAAACGGCTGCAATCCGCGATTGACCAGGGCAAGGACACGGCGGCCATATCAGATGCGATTGAGAAGAAGGCGACGGTCGGCATGAAGCCCTGGGAGTTTGAAGAGGTCTTGTTCAAGGAGACTGCGAAGGAACGGCTTGAGCGTATGTTTCCTGGAGAAAAGCGATGACGGACGCGGAGTTCACGGAGACTTGGCAACCGGTGCTCGAACGCTGGCCGAATATTACGGAGTTCGAGACGCGGATGGTGCGCGGCTGGTGGCGCAACCGGCCCCAGGCCCCGCTTGAGCGGATAGTATCGCAGGTCGTTGCCGATACGAAGTTCAGGCCGAAGATGTCGAGCTTTCGCCCGCCCTCCGTGGACATGGAGCCGACGCCAGGCCAGAAGCGGCGTGCCACATACAAAGCTGGCGACTCGGTTGAGGTGGATGAACGATACGCAGAGAAAGAGGAAAACGGCAGGTTCTGGGGCCGAATCGGCACAGACGAGCAGCATCGCATATCGAGCGCGTGTTGCAAGGGGATGCTATCGCCAAACTACGCAGACCGCGTGCAGGCGATTGATACGTTCCTGGCGGAGGCGAGGCGCATCGGGTGGCCTGTGGATGAGCGGCCATACGCGAGTCACCGCGAATATTACGCGCACAAGCAGGGCGAAGTCCCAGCGAGCGCGTTGTTTGCCGACGGCAAGACAGCAATTCCGTTCTGACTTCGGAGGAGGGATGCTATGGGCTGGATAAAACACGACGCTATTATCGTAACGAGTTGCGACGAAGAAGGCTTGAATTCTATACGCGAAAAGGCCATATCTCTTGGCCTGACGGTTTCAGAGATAGTCCGTAGCCCGATAAATGGTTATGCCAGTTTTCTTGTTGCGCCAGACGGGAGCAAGGAAGGCTGGGAAGATAGCGACATTGGCAACGAAAGACGCAAAGCGTTTATCGCGTGGCTGCGGGAGGGAGAATCTCGATGGTCGGACTGGATTGCCGTAGAGTATGGCGAGACGCCGTGTAAGGTAACCGATGGCAATGGAACAGATTGACGGCCAATAGGACGCCGATTCCGTTCTGACCTTTTGAGGAGGGATGTTATGAAGGATATTTGGGTGCAGCACGCCGAAGAACTGGCGAAGGTCGTAGGCTGGCCGAAGTGGGAATACAAGGGCCTTATGAAGAGGCTCCAAGTGTGCCCTACCGGTTGGCTCGTATGGTGGCACGTGGAGGAAACCAATACATGGAATTTTGACCACGTTGTTAGCAACCACGAGGCGGCCTGCATCTGGCGGGATTGGGTTGGGCGGAAACTCGCTGAGCGAGATATACGTTTTGCCTACGGCGCGCCGGACGCGGAGATGATTGAATTCGCCCTGAAGGAAAAATCATGAGTATTATTCTTCAGAAGCCGTTGGAGGTTGTGGTCTATGATTTACCGATGGAACACAATGCCATCGGCATAGATATTTTCAGAATCGTCGGCGACAATCAATTCGTTGTCAAACCCGTGAAGCTGGAATGGGCTGAGATTGTGAATTTTGGCGTTCGCCGAGATGAGCCGTCGCTTACGCTGGAGAAGAACATCGCCCGCTTGCTTATGAAAGAACTAGCGCGACAGTTTGACCGACGAGGCGGCATTGACATGCCGAACACGGCTACACGGGCACAGCTTGAGGCTACCGAAAGGCATCTTGCTGATATGCGCCGCATTACGTTTCGGCAGCTTGGAATCAAGGAGAAGCCATGACACGAAGCCCACACAAGACCGCGATTGAAGCTGTGCGCAGGCTCGTGGCGGCAATGGGTGGAACGGCTAATGTGCTTTCGCAGGTAGGTCGCCTATATGGTACTGCGGGTTTGCCAGACCTATGGATTCAACTTCCCGCGAGATACGGCGTGATTCCCAACGGCCTGCGGTTCTGGGTCGAAATCAAGGCTGGCCGCGATAGGCTCTCGTCTGCGCAGAGGGAGTTCAAGGAACGCGAGGAGGCATTGGGTGGCAAGGTCGTTGTGGGCGGCATAGATGCGGTAATAGAATATCTTGGGCTTGAGACAAGGAGGCCAGAATGAAAGCGGAAAGACCGGGTAGTTGGCGGGAAGCGCCTGGAAAGTGGGACGGAGACCTGGGCCCGCTTTCGGAATTCTGCAAGATTATAGGGTTATTTGTGTTCACTCTGTCCTTGCTTGGCGGGGCCCTGGTAGTCACGCTGGGCAGGAGTTTCGAGTTCGGCACGGTCGAATATGGGATTGCGGGGGTATTGGCTGGTCTCGGGGTTCTTAAAGGTTGCTTCTTCTGGTGCGTGGGCATTGCCCTGAAAAGATAATGGCGGACAGGCTACCTTGCATGTTAGGGCAAAAGCGATTCGGGCTTGCCTGTACGGTGCACGTAGACAGGCGTCGAGGCCCTGCCTGAAAAATTTTTCTCAGAGGACTTGCGCCGAAGCATGTCCGGTGATATGATTAAGGGCGAAGGAGTTTCATAGGGGTCGAAGAAGGAGCGAATGGGACGGGCTGCCGGGGGAAGATGGGTGAGTGAACTTACGAGCATAGAGGATTTGAAGCCCTCGCCGTACAACCCGCGCGAGATTTCGCCGGAGGCGTTCACGGCCCTGAAGCATTCCGTCGGGCATTTCGGGGACATTTCGGGCCTGACTTGGAATTCGCGCAGCGGCCATCTCGTGACCGGGCATCAGCGCATGAAGGCACTGCGCAGTCAATGGGGCGACCGGCTGAAGCTAGACAACCATTCGGTCGTCTGTCCGAACGGCGACCGCTGGCCGATTCGCGTCGTGGACTGGGATGATGCAACCGAGAAGGCGGCCAACGTAGCGGCCAACAGCCCGGAGATTGTCGGGGAGTTCACGCCCGAGCTCAAGACGGTGCTTGATGAGATCAAGACCGACCTTCCTGACCTGTCGCAAAATCTGAGACTGGATAGATTGAGCATGACGCTTGATTCTGTGGATGTGACTTCGCGTGAGATTGAGATGGATTCCTACACTCTCATGTTCAAGTTTACCAAGGACGATGCGGCCTATGTTCAGGAGCGACTGCACACAGAGCGCGAAGATGCAGGCGAAACACTTGATCTGGGTTGGAGGGAGACTTGTCTGCTTCGGCTTTTGAGAAAGACGGACTGACATTTCGTCGGGCGACACAAGATGATATTCCCAAGATTCTTGCGTTCGTGGACATCTATCTCCGCAAGGATTGGTTGGTCAGACGCGCTTATCTTGTGGACAAGATGCAGAATGACGAAACTTGGGTGGTGTTTGACGCTGAACGCCTCGTGGCGTGGGCCACGCTCGGAAATCAAAAGAGACGCGGGCTCTGGAATCTGCTTGTGCATCCTCATTATCGCGGACGCCATATCGGCAGTAATCTCGTTGCACATCTTCGACCGAGCTACATTCGCAGTAAGGCAGACCAAAGCACTGGCGATCCAACCGCATTTTACGAGCATTTGGGATACGAGGTTATTGAGCGCAATATGGGCCGAAAGCACAATATCAATCTGATGCGCAAAAAGGCAAAGACCGAATCGGGCAAGGTGATGCCAAATGAGTGAGTTATCACCTGAGTTACGGGACAAAATAGAGCGCGTGGCGCATCTGCGCGTCACCGGCGTGACGTGGGCCGTGATTGCGAAGCAGTTCGGCTACACCAATGATGACAGCGCACGAATCGCCTTGACGCATAAGCATTCAGACGTTTGGCGCGCGGAATACGAACTCGCCCGTGCGAAGTACCTTGACGAGGTAGAGGCCGAAGCACTCCTGACGCAGCGTTCATTGCTGCGCTCAGATGATGACCGCGTTAAGCAGGCGGCGGCGCACAGCCTGTTGAACCATTGTCGGCAGTTGAGGGCGCAGAAAATCGAGATGACCGGCTCCGGCGGCGGGCCGATGGCGGTGAAATTCGTGTTCGAGGACGAGGAAAACCATAACGGGGATGCGGAGTGAAGGTGGCGGCACAATCACTATTGCGATGCCTCGGCCTCATCCCGCGCAGCGGCAAATCTTTAGTTCCAGTGCGCGGTTTCAGGTCGTATTTGCAGGCAGGCGCTGGGGCAAGACGGAGCTCGGGGTTGACCGGATCATCAGGGGAATCTGCCAGACGCCGGGACTCTACTGGTGGGTCGGGCTGTCCTGGCGGTCGGCGTCTATGAAGCGCGCCTGGCGGCTACTGGGGCGGCGGCTACGGCCCGCTGGGGCACAGATTAGAGAGGCGGACAAGGAAATTCGGGTTCCGAACGGGAGCGAGATATGGCTCCGAACCGCCGAGCGGCCTGACAGCTTGAGCGGGGAGGGCGTGCGGGGCGTCGTTCTGGACGAATTCTCTATGATGCCGGAGCGGGTGTGGTCGGAATTCGTGCGGCCTACATTGGCTGACTATCGGGGCTGGGCGATGTTTATAGGCGTACCAAAGGGGCGGAACTGGGCATTCGGGCTATACCAGCGGGGCATAGATGACAAGCTGCCCGCGTGGGCGTCGTGGCGACTGCCGACTTCGGACAATCCGTTTATCCCCGCACCGGAGATAGAGGATGCCCGGCGGACACTGCCCGACCGGATATTCCGGCAGGAGTTCCTCGCAGAGTTCATGGACGACGCGGGCGAGGTGTTCCGGGCCGTAAATGACGCCGCGACTGCCGTATGGCAGGAAGGGGCCGTTGATGGCCACAGTTACGTGATGGGCGTTGACTGGGGCAAGCTGCGGGACTTCACGGTACTCTCCGTGATTGACGCGACCCAGAGGGCCTGCGTGTACCAGGACAGGTTCAACGAGATTGACTACACGCTACAGTTGAAGCGGCTGAGGGCGGTCTATGACCGGTTCAGGCCCGACCTGATCGTGGCCGAACGCAACAGCATGGGCGAGCCGCTGATAGAGCAGTTGATAGGCGATGAGCTTCCCGTGCAGCCTTTTACGACGACGGCGGGGAGCAAGAAGAATGCCGTGGAGGCGCTTGCGTTGGCGTTCCAGCGGGGCGAACTGAAAATTATCCCCGATCCGGTGCTGATCGGCGAGTTGCAGGCATACGGGATGACGCGGCTGCCGGGAGGGATGCTGCGATACAGTGCGCCAGAGGGGATGCACGATGACTGCGTGACCGCGTTGATGCTGGCGTGGTCTGGGGCGAAAGCAGAGGACAGCATGAGGATCGAACTGCTGTGAGGGGCTGGCTGAAGCGGCTATGGGGCGGCAAGGCGCAGGACACTGGCGTCAATGCGAGCGGCTGGGAAGTCCTCGCGGGCATCCCGTGGATTGTCAGCGACAATATCTGGGAGAGCTACTCGACCGCCGAAAGGGAAAAGGCGTACAGGAACCACGCGGTCATCCGCGCCTGCGTGCAGGAGATTGCGACATCAATCGCGGATGCGGGTGTCGAGGTCGGGCTACAGACGCCGGACGGTTGGGAAGCCGCACCGGCGCATCCGATAGCCGACCTGCTGAATAGCCCTAACGAATTCGGGGACTACAACAGCCTGATGCAGGAATGGGTCTCTCGGCTACTGCTGGCCGGGAAATCGTTCATCTGGAAATGGCGGACGCGGGCCGGTGAACTCGCAGAGCTTTGGCCGGTTCCGACAAGCTGGGTCTCGGTCAAGACCGGCGGCACGGGCGGCAAGCTGATTGACTATTACGAGGTGATCCAGGATAGGCATCAAGTCCGCAAGGTCGAGACGGAAGACATGTTCTATGCGCGGTTCATAGACCCATCCAGCGTCTATGACGGCGTGGGGCCGCTTCAGGCCGCATTGCATGACTATCAGCTTGACTGTGAACGGGAGAATTATCTCGTTGAAATGCTCACGAACCTCAAGGTGCCCGGCCTTACGCTGAAGCGAGAGCCTGGGAATGCCCCCTTGAGCGAGCGGCAGAAGGCTGATTTGCGGCAGTCGTTGCACGACATCGCGGGCAAGGGGAAACGGGGCGGAACGCCGATCCTGCCACCCGGCGTCTCAATCGAATTCCCCGGCATCCTGAAAGACATGGACTGGCCTGGATTCGCGGCCTTGTCGGAGTCGCGTATCTGCGCGGCATTCGCCGTGCCGCCGATCCTCGTGGGCGTCCGTGTGGGCATCGAAAGCGCGACGTATTCGAACTACGCCACGGCCCGCAAATCGTTCTACACCGAGACGCTGAGGCCACTATGGGCGGCGTTGGCGGGGACGCTGACGCGGGGCCTGTTCCGTAACGAGGGCGAGGAGCGCCTTGAGATACGCTTCAAGCTGGATGACATACCGGAGCTTCAGGAGGACGTGAACCAGCGGGCGAAGCGGGCGGCGGAACTGCTCAGGGGCGGGGCGATAACGCGCAACGAGGCGCGTGACATGGCCGGACTGGAGGCTGTGGATGACGGGGACGTGTACCTGCTGCCAATCAATATTGTGGAGCAGCCCGTGCGGAGCAAGCCGGCAGAGGAGCCGGAAGAATAGGCATTTGGCTAATTGGATTGGCTCTAAAAGTTGAATATGCCGCTGATGGCCAAACGGAGAAGTAACCCCGCCGTCGCCATAAGGCGGGCAGCAATATCCGACGGCTGGCTGCCGAAGATGCGGCAGGCGATGCGGAGAGAGCTGGCTGCACACGTCAAGGAAGCGGCAAAGGCCGTGGGCGAGGGGCGGCAGAAGTGGGCCGCCGAACTCGCGCCGAAATGGGCGAAATCGCTGGCGGCGGTGAAGCTGCCGCTGATGCTCGCCATGACAATGGACGGCTACCACCTGGCCGAGGTGGAATTCGGCAAGGGGGCTGCGATACGCGAGATGATGGCGAAGGACGAAATCATACTGGATGCTGAGCCGCCGACCCCGCCGATTTCAATCGGCGAGCTTGAGACGGCGTTCGGGCATGAGGCGTATCTCGCGCAGCGGCTCCATACGCCGGTCGGTGATTGGGTGGCGATGACTTCGAAATGGGAGACGGAGACAAGCGCACGCGAGATAGAGCGGATTGTCAGGCGGGGGGCGGCAGAGGGCCTAACGCCGCGTGATATGCAAAAGCAACTGCTCTCACAGGGGCTTGCGCGAAGCAAGACTCGTGCGGAACTGATAACCCGTACAACCACGATATGGAGCTACAACGAGGGCGCGAAGCAGCTTTATGCCGATGAGGGCGTTGGGACGGTAAGTTGGCTGGTAACGGACGACGATGCGTTGTGTTTGGATGGGTATAGCAGGGTACTTAGTGCTGACGGAACTGTGGCAATCAAGGATATTGAACCAGGCGACCTCGTGTGTACGCCGGAAGGTCTGCGAAGAGTCATGGCGAAGAGCCAACGAGCCACAGATGGGCCGCTGTCATTGGTGTGCTGTGAGAACGGGATGCTCCTATGCACGGCGAATCATCGAATATACGAGAAGTCACGCGGGTGGGTCAAGGCGGGTAATCTGAAAACCGGGGATGTTATTCAAAATCCCGATAACAAGGGCGACCATGTTGTGACTGTTGTTGATTTGGTCTTCGGTAATCCTAATGACCGTCCATCCCCGCTTCTGAAGATAGCGCGTTTTGCGGGCGTCGCGGCGCATATCTTGGTGCCAATATTTACCATCTACCTCCAGCGCAATCTTGCCTTTTGGAAGCGCAAAATCAATCGAGTAACGTCCGACCTGACGTTCTTGATTAAACGAAATGTGCGCAGCCTCCAGGGCTTTGCGGACAATCTTTTCGATTCTAGTTTCGCCCTGATAGCGTCGGTAACAGGCAATAGAACAAAATCGGCGATTACTCGTGGGTTGCCTCCGAAACTTCTTGCCGCATGTGAGGCAGGTAAAAAGGTGGGGGGGCCGATAACATGCTTCGGAACAATACTTCCCCTTTGGTCTGTTGGTAATAAACGATTTACCACAGCGGACACAGATTTGAGTTCGCCGAACATGTGCCCGGCACTTCCAACTACAAACGGTATATCGCTCGGCAATGCTGGCGTTGATAGCAAAAGTCTTGCCACAAACGGCGCAGACCTTCAGTACCTTGTTGGCTGTGCTTCGCAGATAACAGGCACGAGAACAGAAGCGTCGTCCCCGATTGGCGGTGGATGTAGGTACGATAAATTTCGCGCCGCATATCTGGCAAGTCAAAGTCGGAGCTTTCTTCGTCGCGGCATGATAACAGCGAGTACTACAATATGTGTGTGCACCAACTGGATGCGAAGGGCGCTCAAATGCCTTGCCGCAATACTCACAGGTAAGATGATACATGGCTCTATACTCCTGACAGGACTTCGGGCATTATATCATCTGTGGCAAGGCAAAGCAACCGTATTTGACATCAAAGTTGAGGATGCGGCGTGCTTCTATGCGAATGGTATCCTCGTTCACAACTGCGACTACTGCTCAGCGTTTGACGGAATGGAGATACCGATAAACGACCGGTTTGTCGCGGCGGGGACGCGGCTTGAGGGGGAGACAGAAGTGGACGGATACACGGAATTGACCGGCGGCCACATGGACATACCGTTTGACGTGGAACATCCGCCGTTACATCCCAACTGCGTCGCTGGTGAAACGGCCATCCTGGCCCCTGGTAAGCTTGCCGGTTTTGTCGCCCCCTACAACGGCCCGGTAATTGAGCTTGGTTTTGCCGATTCCGGTCGGCTTACCGTCACCCCGAATCACATGCTCTTGACCCCTTGGGGCTTTGCCAAGGCTAAGAGCCTTCGAGAGGGAGACCAAGTAATTTACTGCCCCAGCTTCGAGAGGATAATCGGGAGTCACCCAAATAATAACGGGCACCCAACCCGCATTGATGATGTAGTCAAGGCGCTTGCGGCATCCAAGGGCATGACGACCGGTCGTGTGCCAATGACCCCCGAATATTTCCACGGCGACGGAACCTTCCTCAATGGCAAGGTCAACGTTATAGCGACCGATAGCTTTTTGCGCAGTCACGGTCAAACCCCGACCCGCAAGAGCAATGGCGAGACGGGTTTCAGCGGGAGCTATGCCGAGTTGCTTCCTCTCCCTGGTGAACGCGATTTTGCAACGATGCTCCTCAGATTGGGGGCGGTTGCGGATAGCATCATGGGCGGCAGACGTGAGGCTGAGGCGTTCAGCCGGAGAGAGCTTTTGCATTCTGATTTTGTTGGCGTCGCTTCCACTTCGCGGAGTGATATTAGCAGCAAGAAGTCGGCGGCGAATGGCTGTTCTGGAAACGTGAAACGAGCGGGAAAGCGCCAATTCAGATTCCCCGGCGACATAGCGCCGGACAATATCGCTCGTGTCCAAGAGCAGTATTCTCTGATTGGGCTTGATGGCATTTCTGTGAAGGATTCTAAACACAGTCGCAAGGTTGATGCCCGTGAATTCCGCGAGCTTTTGAGCGGATATGCCGGAGAGATACTGCCGACAAACGTCACGTTCACAAGACGCCGAAACTTTCGTGGTCATGTTTACGACCTCCAAACAATACCATCATTATACATTGCCAACGGGGTGGTGTCAAGCAACTGCCGATGCACATTGCTCGCTTCAATCTAAGGGGACAGAGAAATGGCAAAGCTGAAACCGAACGAGGACGAGACGCAGAGGGAATTCATCGCCCGCTGCATGGAAGACGAAGGAATGGCCGCCAAGTACGTTGACCGCGAGGCGCGCTCCGCTGCGTGCTATATCCAGTGGCGCACGGTCATGGGCAAGAGCCTCTCAGAGGGCGAACAAGAGGTTCTGGACAAGGCGCTCCAGGTCATTCAGGGCAAGCCCTACCCGAATGAGCACGCCTGTCGTCTGCGCCCGCCCGGGGATTTCCAGAAAGAGACCTTCCGGCGCGTAAGTCGCAAGCACGACGGCAAGGAATATGACGTGATCATCGGGAAGCTCAAGGGCGAAACAACCATGAGCGAACAGGCTTACCGCTATCCGAAGGGAACGTGGGATGTAGAGGAGGCGCGGTCACATTGCAAGGCACATGACGGCACGTTTGAGGCGGCCAAAAAGGGCAAGGCTGATGATGAGTCCGAAGGCGAAAGAAAGTATAACTGCGAGTGCATTGAATGCGGGCATAAGCTCAAAACTGACGAGCACTGTGCAAATATCAAATGCCCGAAGTGCGGCGGCCAGATGCGGCGGGCTGAGAGACCGGGGCCAGGCCAGCCGGGAAAGGAGCTTGACACACATGTGCGACTTGAGAAGCCGTCGCCGAAGCCCGACCTGAAAGTTGCGCCGTTGGCGGACGTAGCCGAGGGCAAGAAGGACGAGGGGGATGCTGGCTGGATGGAGGGACATGGTGCGGCCTTCGGTAACGTGGACGGGCAGGGGGAACGCATCAAGCCGGGCGCATTCAAAAAGACGATCAAGGAGCGCGTCCCGGCGGGCAAGGTCAAATTAATGGTGCGGCACTATGCGCACGGGGGCGACACCCTTGAAGTTATTGGCACAGTGACCGAGGCGAAGGAAGATGATTTTGGCCTCTGGATTCACGCGGAATTCTCGGCCACGCCCATAGCCCAGGAGACGCGACAGAAGATCGTGGAGGGGCACGTCAATGGCCTGAGTATCGGCTACATCCCCAAGAAATGGACGGACACCGAGGAAGGCGGGAAGAGTGTGCGGGACTTGCTGGAGATCATGCTGCTTGAGGTGACCGTTACGACGATACCGGCGAACGAATTGGCAACGATTACGGCGGCGAAGGCCGCGACGGAAGCGGCGGAGGCGTTGCGACGGGACGTGAACGCACCTTGCGAGTCGGAGGGGAAGGAAGGCCGCGTTCTCTCGGCGCGAAACCGAAGCCGGGTACAGAGCACATTGGAGAGCTTACGCAAACTCTCTGACGAGCTCGAAAGCCTCTTGAAGGAGACGGAGCCGAAGGCATCTGCCGAGGGGCGGACCGCACTTCACTCATGGGGCATCCAGGTCAAGAGGCATCGGCTGGCGCTGGAACGTCTGGCGCTGGATGCAAAATCATTTTCACACAACAGCAAAGTGGCCGAAGGGGAACCGGCCTGGGGCAAGGTGGACAAGGCCAAGCTCCCGCGACTGGCTTTCGCCGATATGGGAAAGCCGGAGAGCGTGAGTACGTGGCGGTATCCACATCACTGGGTCAAGGGCGGAGGAAGCCCTGATGACAGTGGACGCTTCACGACGGGCACGCTCTACCTCCACAAGGGCGGACTGAATGCGGCCTGGGCGGCGGCTCAGGGAGCACGCTCTGGCGAGGAGGCGAGCGCAGCGGTGAAGGGGCATCTCCAGAAGCACCGGAAAGCCCTCGGCCTCGAAGAGGGGTAAGATGATTACACTAGCAGAACTCATCGGCAAGGCTGAGACGGTTCTTGCCGAGATGGACACCCTTCAGGCGCAACTCGATGCGGAACCGGACGCTGAAAAGCGGAAGCCCGTCGAGGAGGCCCTGAAGGGCAAGGACGCTGAGTTTAAGGCGTTCAAGGAAAAGATTGAGACGGCCAAGTCGCAGGCAGCGCGGCGCGTAGCGTTGCAGGCTGCCAAGAAGGCCGCCGAGACTGACGTTGATGGGAAGACGCTAACGCCGAAGATTCCGGCGGAGCCGAAGGATCACGAGAAGGAGGCACAGGCGAAACGGCGAGCGTTCCTCGACTACTGCAACGGCAAGGACGTCGAGCCCGGGTTGATGGTCGAGATGCGGCCCGAGTTGCCGAAGTTCAAGGACAAGCTGGACGGCGTGCGGATGCCGCCAGACATGGTCGTCCAAATTTTCGGCGACGAATACGCCAAGGTCGCGGGTCTGCCGGCAGGAAAGGCCATCCCGATGGTCTCCGGGGATGCAGCGCGTAGCGCCTTGATCCCCCAGGACTACCGCCGGGAACTCCTTGAGCTTGACGCTGAAGCACCGCACATCTTGGGTAGGGCGACCATCGTCCCGTCGGATACCGGAGCGATTGTGTGGCCGCGGCTCGTGCAGACGGACGCGCAGGAATACGGTGGGGTGACGGTGTCGTGGATCGACGAAGGCGGCGAGAAGCCGGAGACGGAGCCGGAGTTCGAACAGGTCACGATTGAGACGCACGAGGTCGCGGCCTACACCGAAATCAGCAACCGGCTGCTGAATCGCTCGGCGATTCCCCTTGAGCCGCTGCTCACGCGGCTGTTCAAGGGCGCGCTCAACCACGCGCTGGACGTCGCGTTCCTAAGCGGCTCCGGCACTGGTCAGCCGACGGGCATCGTGAACACCACCGGCATTCGCACCGTCAACCGCACGGCGCAGAACGACATCCAGTACGACGACCTGGTGAACCTGGAATTCGCGGTTCGTGCATATCATCGGGCGCGAGCGACGTACATCGTTGCTGACGGATGTATGCAGAACCTGAAGAAGGACAAGGACACACAGGGTCGCCCGTTGTTCGTCGAGAGCGTCGCGGGCCAGGTCTTCCAGAAGCTGGTCGGCTATCCGTACATCAGCACACACCGGCTGACGGCATACGCTGATGGTGACGTGATCTTCGGCGACCTCAAGGAATACATCGTGCCGATAGAGCAGGAAGTCGTCGTGAAGCGTTCTGAGCACTACAACTTCCGTAAGAACGTCACCGCGTTCACCGTGAGCGCGGCGGTCGGCGGACAGTTGGTACAGCCGCGTGCGATGGCCATTCTTCAAGCGGGGACTTCGTAAGGAGTAGGTAAGGACAGGTAGGTAACCGGCAAATCGAGGGGCGGGGCGGCTTGCGTTCGACATGACTCGCCGCCCCGCCGACAGGATTCAGAGGAAGGTGCGACAATGAAGTGGCTCGTAGTAGGCACTTGGCTGGTCGCTATGGGCATTATGGGTTACGGAATCTTGCAGTATTGGGCCAACGAGAGTGTGGTTTATAAACATCCATCACTGCTAATGGTGTTTATGATCCCGTTGTTCCTTTGGGCAGTATGGGCACCTTGCATGGGCAACCCACTGTACGACCCTTTTTCTCGTAAATGAATTGAGGATGATGACGGGAGGCTAATAAGGGTGCCTGCCACATCTCACGAGCGCGGACACAAAATCGTTTTTCAAGCTGGATATTGGCGATATGCTGATAGTGGGCAGATTGCTGATGGCTCTCGCCCATGTATCCGATGTCACCGGAGGCCGGATGCAAACGGTCATGATGCCTGCCTCGGAGTGCTTCCCGGGGTCGCATCGGCGTGTTGCGGTCACGGGGTTGAGCCAAGTTATCAAGTGAATGTGGGGAGGACAAGATGGCGGAAATCGAAAAGCTATCGTGGAAAAGTTTCCTACTCGGTATGAGTCTGCTGATTCCGGTCAGCATTGTACAGTTTTTTGTGGCGAGGTCTCAAGAATTATTGCATACATTGTCATCGGAATGCTGAGGGGTGTTCTGCTGGGAGTATTACAAGGCCGAACAAAAAAGCGACTTCGGGGTAAGCAATAATGTGGTTCCGAGTCCTGAAAGAACATGAATTCACCGGCCAGCGGAGGCAAAAGGTCTTCAAGCGGGCCGGCCAACTGATTGACATCCTGAACCGACACGAGGCCGAACGGCTTCTGCGCGATGGCATCATCGGCGAGAAGGAATACAGCTTCCAGAGCCGCGAGAAAACGTCGGCACCGGTGGCGCGCTTCGCCAAGACAAGACGCTTCGGCTTCTTTATGCACGCGAGCACATTCTATTCCGGCGGGCGCATACATCTCTATCAGTACGCGCACTCGCTTGCCAGTCTGGGGGCCGAGGTGTGGCTGATAACGAACACTCGGCCAAAGTGGATGGCCGATTATCCCGTGCTCAAGACATTGCGGCTTGCGATTGTAGGGCAGGACGGGGTTCCTCCAGACCTTGATGTGGCGGTCACGGACGGGAAGGGTGCCATTGCGAAGACGGCATTGGACTGGAAGCGAAAGCATCCTAGGCAAGTTTTGGCCCTACTGCATTTCGAGAACTCGAAGTGGCTCGGGCAGACGCTCCCCGATGCGGGCAAACACATGGGAAGTTCCGGCTGGAAGCCACTCTATGACGCGGCGGATTTGTGGCTTGCGAACAGCGGTGAATCGGCCAAATGGCTGAAACGCTGGATGGGGAAGGAACATCCGGTCTATGTCCTGCCGCCTGCCGTCAACACCTATGCGCTGGAACGGTTCAAGATACCGCGCCCAATAGCGAGGCCCTATGCGGTATGGAGCGCCCGTTCGCAGGCGTACAAGGGCGGGGCGACGGCCATTGCAGCTATTTGGAGCCTGAAGCAGCCATTCGACCTGGTGGTATTCGGGCGCATCAATAACCTGCCCGCAGATACGAGCAAGCACAAGTGCCATATCTGCACCGACCAAAATGACGCGAGCAAATTCGGCTTGATGCGGGATGCCCACATGGTGCTTGCGCCGAGCCTGTTCGAGGGCTTCGGCATGGTGCCGGCTGAGGCCCTTGCGAGCGGGACTCCGTGCATCGTCTATGACCTGCCGGTGCTCCGTCAGAACTACGGCGACCGGCTGATTTACGTTTCGTGGGGGGACAAGGATGCTTACAAGCGAGCGGTGTCCTGCATTGCTGCCAAAGGAAAACCTGATGTTGCAAAGGCGCAAGCGTGGGCGACGAAGTCTTATGGGCTGGATGCGATGCGAAAGCGCGTCGAAGCGCTCCCGTACCACGCGGTATCCAAAAAGAGCGTCACGGCGCAGATGATCTGCTGGTGGGGCCCGACGGTCACGCAGTCGCTGGAATCGGTCTATCCCTATGTTGACCAGATTGTGATTGCCCATGGGCCGACAAAGCTCATGCTAGGTACACCGCCGGACGGCAGTCTTGAGCGGATTAAGAAATTCCCAGACCCGAAGCATAAAATCAGGCTTGAAGTGAGACGGGAATGGCGAGATAAGTGTGAGATGAGAAACTGGACGGCACGGCATACGCAAGGCAACTATGTGCTCATGCTTGACGCCGACGAAGTGTGGGTCGGCCTCGACAAGTGGCTTGATTCCGGCATCGCCTGGGGCTGTCCGCGTTGGGTGAACTTCTGGCACGACGGACGCTACTGGGTGCACGATAGCCCGGAGTTGCGTGGCCAGCGCTGGGGTGTCAGCCTAGAGCCGTATGGTTCGGTATGCCCGCATTATCGGTGGAGTTGGTGGAGGCCCAGCTACTTGTATTGGAAACACCACACGCCTACGGATGCAGCGAAGCAGCGATTGAACCCTGGTCTGGACGCACACAAGCAGACGGCGGAACGGGTGCCCGGCTGTGCAATCTACCATTTCGGCCACGTCCTGAGCAAGGAGTCCATGGCCATCAAGCACGAGTTCTACCTGAAGCGTGACGGGCGCGACCCTGGCCGGATTGGTCGCAAGGCGGCATGGCATGAATGGGACGGCAAACTTGGCAACTGCGGCGACGGCATTATCTGCAAGGTGAACTGGAAGCTGCCCGACATCGTCAGGCGGGCTATGGCGAGTGCGGAGAGAGCACATGGATAATAAGAAGCCTATGCTGAATAGCCCCGAATTCTGGGAAGCGAGAGGCCGCAAATATGCCGAACGGAATGACATGCGCGACCGCGCAGCAGAATTCGAGGAAGCGGCCAAATACTGCATTGGGCCGGTCTTGGAGGTCGGCTCGGCCTTTGGCGGGTTCACGCCATACCTGCCCGAAGATATGCACTATGTGGGCGTTGACATCAGCCGATACATGGTGGCTCGTGCACGGCTCCGCTTCCCACGGAGAATCTTCCTCGTAGCAAACGGGGCGAGCTTCAGCCCGGTATGGTATGGGGCCTTCGAGACCGTCGCGGCATTCCAGTTCTTGGAACACTTTGAGAATCCCGCAGACGTGGTGGCTGAGCTTCGCAAAGTCGCGCGACGGCGCTGCCTGTTCAGTGTACCTCGCGGGCAACCGACGCATTCGGCCCGCTTTCACGATGGGCATTTGGCGGGCTGGGATAATGAGAAAGCTTGCTGCAAGGCATTCGAAAAGTTCGGCGAGGTATCCTTCATGGCGGGAAATGACGACCACATCTGCGGCATGATTGAGTTTGGGAAAAGGTAATGGCTGAACGCGCAATATATCCTGACATTCGCAAGGCGGTGAAGCGCATTATTGGAGCAGGCGCACTGCCGATAACGGATAGCAAGTTGAATCGAGCATATTTCCCCTTCGCATCGTCTATTCGCCGTTATCTATTTGTGCCGACACTGCCTCCGGCTAAGGCCCGCATGGCGCGCGTACTAGAGTTGGGCTGTGGTGCTGGTCAGGGTTGTCTCGTGCTGAAATCGAAGGGCTATCGAAATATCATGGCCGTGGATAAGCATCCGGCAGCCGCCGCACTGCTAAAGGCCGAGGGCGTCGAATTCGTGCACAAACCAGTAGAGCAATTTCGCCCGACGCAGCGCTTTGACCTGGTCGTATGCTGCGACATTCTAGAGCACGTCAGGAATCCGTCGGAGTTGCTGGCGAGGATTGCGACTTGGCTTTTGCCGCACGGGACATTGTTCATTGCGGGGCCGATAGTGCAAGGTATTGATAAGAATCCGTACCATCTTCATGCCTGGGCTTTGGGTGAGTTTCGGAAGCTAATCTGCAACCCGCAGTTGCCCTGGTCTATCATCAGGGAGTCGCAGATGGGGGTCAACTGGTTCGATAGCAAGCGGTATTGGGCGGTACTCAAGATGGTAAATCCTGGGAGGGAACTATGCCAACCGACGCAACAATAGCCGTGATGATTTCATGGTTCAATCAGTATGTCGAATGGCCGTATGTGGTGAAGGGCCTGCGTCATCAGACCACAAAACCCTTGGCCGTATTCCTGTGTATTGATGATACGGAAATGCCTCCGCCCGATTTGTCGCTATTGCCGGCTGATTTGCCTGTGCATATCTGTCGGAGCGACACGGTGGGCGGGTACGACAAGCAATGGAAGGCACGGAAAGAGGCCGGTGGAAAAGCACTAGCGCAGAACCGAGCTTGCGAACGGGCCCTCAAGATGGGATGCAACGTCATGGTCAAAACGGACGGCGACTGCATCTTCCAACCGCATCATATCAAAATAGCCAAGCATATCTTCGAGGGGAAGTTGACGGAATGGTCGTTTACCCAAGTAACCGGGCGCGGGCTTAATGACGCCAAGTTGATAAGCCCGAAAGGGCTTTATCGCATCGCAAATCCGTGGGAAGAAATCTACGTCGGCCCGCGCTGCCTGATTCCGACAGCGGACAAGCTGCGACCGGACATGACCTGGAATGAGCTAGACGCTCTTTCGACACATAGTTGGAAGGGCTTCCGTGGGCGGCCTGACGGAAGTGCGGCAATGCTCGGCTGCAATATGATATTCCCGCTTGCCGCCTGGGAGTTTGCAAGCTTCCCGCTCGTGCGGCGCGAAGATGCCTGTTGGTATCAGCGCATCAACCAGAAGTTCAAAGGGCATCCAGCACCGGACAATGCGTATGTGCTTCACATGGGGCCTGGCGGCGGAGGTCAATGGTTCTGATGCCAGACATTACGTTCTTCTACACGCCGCAACCGTATCACACAAACCCGACCGCGCAGGTCGGTTTGGGGATGCTATTGATTGCGACCTACTGCCGCGACCTCGGCGCGAAGGTCGAAATGGTGTTCGCCCAGGGTTCGTCCATGCACGCGGCAAAGCTGATGTTGAAGAAAACGGATATGCTGTGTCTCAGCGGGTGCATGGTGGATGCGCCATATCTCAACGGCATTGCCGAACACGCGAAAGAACATGGGCTGGCAAATTATATCATTGCCGGCGGCCCGATTGGGAAGTCGCCGGAGATGTTGGACGATGCGGTTGATTGCGTGGTGGACGGATACGGGGAGGATGTGGTGGCCGACGCATTCCTGAGACCGGCAAAGCGCCCGCAATGGTTTGTGAAGGCGGATCGGCTTCTACGCGACATGAACGACTACCCTTATCCCGACCGCCGCCTCTTGCCGTATCAGGGAGGCCGGATTTTTCGCCATGCTATAGAACCCACAGAATCAACGACCCTGTTGACCAGTCGGGGTTGCCGGTATCGGTGCGCGTTCTGCACGTCAGGCAACGAGAGCTTTGTTCAAGACTACAGCATCGAGCGAATAGAGCGTGAGCTTGATGATATTGCGTTGCTCGGCATCCGTCAGGTTCGTATCAGCGATGACAATCTCATCCACAATGCGGCGCGGCTGGGGTGGCTTTCCGGCGCATTGCGGCGACGCGAGATGCGTTGGCGTGCGAGCATCCGAACCAAGCCGAATGACATTGACACCTATAAACTCATACATGATTGCGGCTGCGAGGAAGTTTCATTCGGCGTGGAATCCGGGGATCAAGGCGTATTGAACCTACTGCACAAGGGAGTGCGCGTCGAGGAGAATACCAGAGCGGTAAGGAATGCTATCGCCGCTGGGATACCGACGGTCAGGCCGCTGATGATGATGGGCACGCCGGGCGAGACGCCTGACACGCTTGAACGCAACAAGACATGGGTTGAAGACGCTGGCCGCGAGTGCGTCATCAGTCTCAAGATGTTTATCCCCTATCCTGGCACGGCAATCTATGCGATGCCTGAAGCATTCGGTTGCAGAATAGAGGACATGGGCGACCCGAACAACAATACATTTCGCGGCGACGGCTCGCGTGCGCGGGCACACATAAGCATCATCGGGGGCATGAGCCGCGACGAACTGACGGCACAACTTTACGAGATGCTGCACTGGCTGGAAGAGAGGGGACAAGTGAACCGTGGCTGAGACGAAGCGCATAAAGCAGTTTGGTCTCCAGCGTTCGGGCACGAACTATCTGCGATTGCTGCTGCTCGAAAACTATGACGTTGACATCGCCGTCAATAGCGGTGGCTGGAAACACGGGACGTACCAGGATTATAAACAGGGAGAGCAAGCATCCGATTATCTGGTGGTCAGCAAGCATCCGCTGTCTTGGATGGTATCTATGCACCGCTATCTGAACTCATTTCTACACATGCGAGCTCCCTTCCGGGCACATCTGAAGCGCGGGACGATGGTGCAACTATGGAACTTCGCACACGACCATTGGCTGCGTATGCAAGACACGAGTCCAGGCAAGTGGGCATTTGTCCGATTCGAGAGCCTCGTAACTGAACCGGAAAGCACGTGCCAGAAGATTGCCAGGCGATTGAGTCTCACGCCGACGGGAGAATTCCGCAACATAGAGCGATACGTTGACCGTGGCAGAAAGAAGCGGCGCATGTTCAATCGCACATTCTACGTCAAGAAACGATATATGAAATTCTACGACGCGAAATTGCTCGCATACATCTGGGACATCCTCGACCTCCGCGTCATGGCAGCACTGGGGTATTCCACGAAGAGGCCGAAACCATGAAGCGCATACTTATTCGCTGGCGGCATGATACGGCATGGCAGTTTGACGGGACTGTGCGGCCCCGGCACAAGGGCGACGAGGACTTCCTGCCGTCGGCGCAGGCGAAGGCCCTGGCCGTATGCAAGGTCGTGGAGATTGTGGATTCGGCTGGCGCAAAGGAAGCAAACTGAAAGAGGTTGCGTGATGGATTATAAGATTGAGCGCGGGGTTCCGGCTTTTGTTCGTAATCGCTGGCGAGTCCCTTGGAGAGCGATTCGTCAGGATAAAGGGCATCTTGGACTTGTGCTCGTCCAGAATGAAGCGTCCTTTGGAAGAGATGTTACGAAGCCTCCGAGCAAGGCAGAGATAGACTCCGTGTTCGCAACTTTCATACAGAATCTCATTGATTCGGCGATTGCAGAAGAGGAACAGCGAGTCAAGGAGGAGGCATACATTGAGAAGTATGATATGACACCTGATGAGGTCGCTCGAAAGGTCGTAGAACATGAGTTTGACCCGTCGAATATCGTGGGGGAGGTAGCACTATGATAGGCGCATGCTTTCCCGAAGTCAAGAAGTGGCCCTCTCCTGGGGACGGCCTTACTCATAGGTATTGCGATGGTATCTACTGTAAGCAGTTGACGGGCACAAACTGGCAATTCACGAACGGAAGTACGGCTGTAAGCTGCACGGATGCTAACGGAAATGCAACCGCCGAAGTGTCGGCTGGTGATTTTATCAAATTGGAAGCTGACAACCCTGAAGATTGGGCCGAAGTATCGAGCATAACGGACAATGATAACATTGTCTTGGCGGCGAATTATACTGGAACCGGCGGGACGGGAAATGGCAGACACACGACGAACGATGGAACCTCTAAAGATACCGCCTACTATCATCTGAGCCAGATTGCAGGTGGTACGAATATTGTCGTCTGGCTTCGACGGGGGCAAACCTTCACGGCATCGGCAAGTATGGCAATGCCCGTTTCCGGCAGCTTGCATCAACCCGCGTGGGTTATCGGCGATAATGACACGCATGATGTCTGGAGTGAGGATAGTGGAAATGTGAGACCGATCTGGGATGTGGACACGAGTGACTCATACTATCTGATGTGGAAACAGAACTCGTCCTTTGCCTGTATCGTCGCCAATCTCCATTTTCGGGGCACCGATGATGAAAAGGCAACAGGGCACTACAATGCTGCATGGGTGCACTTCGTGAACTGCCGATGGGAGAATTGTCATCATTCGAGGGTGTCTGGGAGCATTAGTAGCCTCATTTTGGATGGTTGCGATTGCGACATTGCTGCCGGATTCAACAGTAATTCCAACTTTGAGTACGTCTCTAGTGTCTGGGCTAGAAATACGACATTTGACGGTGGAGTCTATGCTTTTGCCGGAGTATCTTTTGGCTACTTTGAGAACTGCACGTTCGGTGCAACCACCGCGCATGGTACAGCGGATATGTATATAACCACGGGCCGTGCGTTCTTCCGTAATTGTGCGTTCAATAGCCCAACTGAATTTTCGCTTATAAATTACTTTGCTATGCAATCGAAGTGCATAATCCAGGATGAGGATGGCACTATCTTAGACTGGTGTGCAAAGTTCGACCAGGGCGGCGTGGCTGAAAATATAGCGTCTGCTTCTACTACGGCGGGCGCAAGGTCAGGCGGAGCAACTACCGTAATCAAGTTCACAAACGGGGATGAACTGCACGCAGCATGGCCGGTCAATATCGCTCAACTCTTGAAGGTTCCCGGGAGCACAGGGACGGGCGTCGTAGATGTATGGATTCAAGCGGACGGGACATGGGCAAGCGTGCCAAGCGTAGCAGGCGCGAACACCGATGAGGTCTGGGTACAAGTGCTTGCATGGGATACGGCGACCTCGAAATGGAAGGTGTTCGATAGTCGAGACGAGGGAAGCCAAGACGGTCTGGCGGAGGGGGTATGGAGGAAAGTGCGAGTATCCGGCATCGAGGTAGATTCCTCGACAGCGCCTCTGATAATTTCGGTGTTCAGTGTGGCACATGAGGCGGACAAATTCATTCACGTTGACCGGCTTTGTGATTTGTCGGTGACATAATGGCAGAACCCATATTTGATTTTCCGCATCCAGCTATTGAGCAAACAACTGATGAACTACCTTTCGATTTTGACTTTGTCGGCGGCGATACAGAGGCGCCTGCGGCGGCTGGACTTTCAATTCCAGTGGCAATGCGAGCATATCGTAATCTGAGGGAAGCATAGATGCAGGAACTACGACAATCAACGGCAGTCACGGTGAAGATAGGGCCGTTTCTTGATGACACTACGGGGAAAGACCCCGAAACGGCCCTGACCATTGCACAGGCTGATGTCCGGCTGTCGAAAAACGGCGGGAACATGGCGCAGAAGAATGAAAGCACATCCTGCTCGCATGACGAACTCGGCGTCTATGATTGTCCACTTGACGCGACGGACACAAATACGCTTGGGCGGTTGCGGCTCGACGTACAGGAATCTGGCGCATTGCCCGTCTGGAAGGAGTTCATGGTCGTCACGCAGAACTACTGGGACAGCAAATACGGCACTGATAAACTGCAAGTGGATGTGACGCAGATTGCTGACGGGGTTATTACGGCTGCGAAGATTGGTGCAGATGCGATTACGGCGGATAAGATTGCTGATGCTGCAATTGATAATGCCACATTCGCAGCAGATGTAGGCTCGACGGCCTACGCCTCTAACATCATTGCGCTTGCCGTCCGCAAGGTACTCGATGAGTTGAATCTGAATCATCTGATGAAAGATGCTGTCGCTGATGGTGATGACATGACCGCCGAGATCGCGGACGGGACAGTGCTCAGTAACATCTTGACCCAAGCGGGAGATACCAGTGCGTTCATACGTGCGCTTTCGACACTGGAGGCATTGGGGGTCAAGCTGGGGGCTATTGCAGTTACTGGCGCAGCTATCAATCTACCAGCGGAAAGCTACAATCTAACGACCGGAACACAATCCTCTGGAACCTATGCCGACACCGCCGCACTTGACGGAACCTACCATGAGCACACTGACGTTGGCAACGCAATGGACTTGTACTACCAATTCGACGTCGGTGGCGACGGCATCCCTGTTAGCTGTACGATTACGGGTTACGGGACAGGCCAGAACGACGCATGGCTCATACAAGCATATAACTGGGGCACAAGCACATGGGATCAAGTCGGGAGGCTGCCTGGTTACAACGGTTCCGAGAATCAAGTCTGGATACCCAACCTATTGATAGGTCATGTTGGGACTGTCGGTGCAGACATCGGTAAGGTTCGGATACGGTTCGTGAATGACGGCGCACTGAGTACTGCCACCTTGCATATTGACCAGATATTTGTGAGCAAGGCGGTCGTTGTCAGGACTGCCGGATACCAGAACGGAGCGATTTGGGTCAACACCAATGGGAGCAATACGAAGACTGAAGACTTCGTTGACGGCACGGCTGACAACCCAGTCTCAACCTGGGCGGCGGCATTGGCGTTGAGCGCATCTCTGGGCATCAAGCGATTCCGTATTACAGCCGGTTCTAGCATTACATTGAGCGGAGATAGCACAGGCTATACCCTTTTGGGTTCGCATCCGTGGACACTGGACTTGAATGGTCAGGTAGTGGAAGACGCCCATTTTGAGGGTGCTGACGTTACTGGTACAGGCACATCCGGCACGGGCGCAGTGTATTTCAAGGATTGTCATCTGGATACTGTCGTGCTTGGGAAGGCGCACATTGTCAAGTCATCCCTCATAACCAAGCTGACGCTTTCGGATGCGGAAACATACATTCTCGACGAGTGCTATTCGGGTGGTGGCGCAACCACGCCGGAGATTGATTTCGGCGCTGCGGTTGGCGATTCAATAGTGCGGCTTGCTGGCTGGAGTGGTGGGATTGAGATATCCAATCTGAACGCGACTGGCACTGACAAGTTCACGATTCAGGGGACAGGTAAGGTTATACTTGCAGCCTCTTGCGCGGGCGGCACGGTTGGCATCCACGGCCACATAACATTGGAGGATAATGTAGTTGGTGGTTTTTCTGGTACGCTGAACGACGATGGACGGATAGACGTTGACCAGATAAATGCAGAGGTTGATACGGCTCTGGCCGATTATGGCGCAAACACCACAACGCCCCCGACTGTTGGTGAGATTCGCACGGAGATGGAAGCGAACGGCAGCAAACTCGACCATCTGTGGGAGATGACGGAAGACGATGCTGGTGTTCGGCGCTTGACCGCACATGCACTTGGGGAAGCGCCCACTGGCGGCTTGAGCGCACAGGAGACGCGAGACGCGATGAAGCTCGCGCCCAGCGCCGGTGCTCCGGCAGCAGGCTCTATTGACAAGCACTTGGATGACGCGTCTACCCACAGTGCGGCGGATGTCTGGGCTGTCGGAACGCGGACGCTGACTAGCTTCGGTACGTTGATTGCCGACATATGGAATCGCCTGACTTCGGCCCTGACGACAGACGGCAGTATCGGAAAACTAATTGTGGACTACCTGGATGCGAAAATCTCCAACATCCCCGGCGCAATCTCCGATGCGGCGACAATCACGGAGGATACGCTGGATGTCAACGGCGCGGCGCTCGGCAAGGCAGTCGTAAGCGGGAACGCGGTGACAGGCGCGGTCGTCGCCGTCTATGCCGACAGCGACACCGATTGCAAGACGGTACTCTATGACTCGCGTACCGACGGTGATGGCGGATATGCCGTGCAGGTGGTGGCGGGCGCGACGTACCGTGTCAAGATATTCACGTCCGGCTATGCGTCTAGCGTGAAGAGGGTAACAGTATGAGCGACTGGGAACTCATTCCGGTTACAGACGTTGCGCGGATCGTGTCCGTTGCGGACATGAAAGAGTTTCTCCGCGTCTCGCACGACAGCCATGACGACCTGATTGGTACGCTGATAGACGGCTGCCAATCATGGATTGAGTCCACCTGCGGAATCAAGCTCACTGAATCCAGGTATGCGGGCTACATGGACGGGGGCGGGGTCTCGCTCTGGCCGGAATACCGCCCCATAATATCCATTGCGTCCGTGACTGATAGCGAGACGGATACAGTGGAAAGCACCGACAACTACTATCTGAGGTATAACTCGCAGGTCGTACACGATGGCGAGTCGCGCTGGGGAGACGGACGCGGACGATGGCTTGTATCATACACGGCAGGTTATGGCGGTACGGGCGATGACAGCATTGAAGTTCCGAGCGGCCTGAAGGTTGCCCTGATGCACCTCGTGAGGCGCGCCTATGATGCAAGGGGCGGAACCAAATCCGAGGGCGCATCCGGCTGGACGGCGAACTGGGATGGGCTTATGAGCGGCGACGTAGGGGTTCTGCTGTCGCCGTACATGAGGATGAAGGCATGAGGTTTGCGCGGCTGGAACGCTACCGCCCGACGCGCACGAGCGACGGCGAGGGCGGGTGGCTCACGACTTACGGCGAGGCCCATGTGCTCTACGGAGCCATCTCCGTACACGAGAATGAGACGGTGCTTATTTTCCGCAACGAGGAGGATGTGAAACCAGAGGACATTGTAGCTGCCGGGGGTGCTTATTATCGGGTAACAGGGGCGACGGGACCGGAAGGGGCACCGGTCCTGCAAGCTCCGCTGGAGCGGACGGAAAGGCCGATAGTTCCAAGATGATTTCAATGCGCGTATCGCAAATCAGGGTAGAGAAAGCAGCGGTCATGCGGCGAGTGAAATCGTCGGTCAAGTCGCCGTTGACGAAGTGCGCCCTGCTTGTCGAGAACGAGGCGAAGCGGAGTATGAAGAAGGGCGGGCGGCCTGCGAAAGCTCGCGGCCCGCGCGGTGGCCGTGCCAGGGGAACGCCCTCCGCCCCCGGCACCCCGCCGCACGTACAGACGGGCAACCTTCGGGCGAGCATCACGCACGCTATGGTCAGCCCGACCCTGGCAATTGTCGGCCCTACGAGGGAGGCATGGTATGGCAAGGTACATGAGTTCGGGGGGCGGTATCATCCCAAACGACCGTTTATGCGGCCCGCATTGAACCGTGAAAAGTCGAAGTTTGCACGACAGTTCGGGGGTTGTGTGAAATGATTGCCGAAGCGATACGCGACAAGCTAATAGACACGCTCGCAGTAACGAGCGAACTTGCTACATACGATTTCGGGGGCGATGTACTGGGGCCGGCGGTCTTTACCATCGAGCCGATACCGCATGACTGCGAGCTTCCCGCGATAGTCGTGACCGAAGCTGGCGGGGATAGGTTCGGCACGCGAGCGAAGCGCGGCGCGGAAATGGACGCGGACGTGAATATCTGGGGCGACAAGAGCCGGAGCCAGAAATTGCTCCGCGACCTCGCGGAGGTTGTCTGGACGACCCTCGACCGTGCACACTTGACGGTGACGGGATACAGTGAGGTTGGCTGCTATGCGTATCCCCCGCAAAAGTTGACCGACCCGGATGGGTTTCCGGGTTACCTCATACGGATCATGGTTCGGATTTTGGAGGAATAAACGATGGCGGAAGGAAAGAGAGGCTTCGAGTGTGTCCTGCAATTCGGCGGCAACACGGTCGGGATAGCGCGCAGTGTCGACCCGACTTTCACGGGTGCCGAGCAGGATACGACGACGCGAGGCGACGGTGGCTGGCGGAACAGGCAGGTGGGCCTGCTCGACATGAGCTTCACGACCGAGATGCTCTGGGTGCCGACGGATACGGCATTGCAGGCCATCGAGACGGCATTCCTGGCGCGCAGCACATTGGCATTCGTAATTACCGACGATGACGGCTACGGGTGGTCGGGCAATTGCCTGGTGACTGAGTTCCACCCGGGCGCGCAAGACCTCGATAACGCGGTCATGTGCTCGATCACGTGCGTCAGTAAGGGTGCACTTACGCCATTGGCGGGGAGTAGCTAACGGTAGCTAACCAGAACAGGAGGGATATAATGGCGCAGTTCAAGGACGTAAAGGGCCGCGTGTGGGAGTTCAGGCTCACGGCTCGGATGGTAGATGACTGCGAAGCGCAGACGCAGGAGAACTTTTTCGCCGAAATGGCTGCGAGGCGGATTCCGGTGCGGCTGGCCTGGCGGCTGGCCTATTTCGCCGTGCGAGAGCAGGCGGAGAAGGTCGGCCTCAAGACTTATGAGGCGTGGCTTGACGGCATCGGGAAACGGGCGGTCGGGGAGATGACAGCGGCGGTGATGACCGAGATTGCGGAGTTCTTCCCGGAAGCAGAGGCCGAAGAGAAAGCCCGCCCTCCCGCGGCTGGTCATGGAAAGACATCCACCAGCTAGCTGCTATTTCGGGTGTCGAGCCGTGGGGCTATACATTGCGCGAACTACAATGGCGCGCGGACGCCGTGACCGAGTTCACATGGGCCCAGGTGGCCTGGCAGTGTTATATCTTCGCAGTGTCGCAAGGCGCGAAGAACGTCAAGCCCGACGACTTCAATCCGCTCCGCAAATCGCGGCAGATGAGCGTCGCAAGGCTCCATGACTGGGTGCGCGAACAGAGGAAGAAGTTGCCCAAGACCCTGACTGAGGACGAAATCAAGGAACGTTGGGAGGAGTTCAAGAGGTGCCAGCAGCAGGTGCGATAAAGGCAGGTTCGGCTTACGTGGAAATTCCCGCCGACCTGACCAAGCTCGACAAGGGGCTGAGCCAGGCGAAGGGGAAGCTGGAGAAATTCGGCAAGGAGGTCGGCGCTATCGGCTTGAAGCTCATGGCCGCGAGCGCCGCGATCCTTGTACCTCTTACGCTGGCGGCCAAGAAGTTCGCTGACTACGGCGACCGGATTGCGAAACTCTCACGGCGCACCGGCGTCGGGACTGAAGCCCTGAGCGCACTCGGCTATGCCGCTGAAATCGCTGGTGCCAGTTTAGATGCCGTCGAAAAGGGTATGCGCCGGCTGGCGCGCTCTATGATGTACGCCGAGCGCGGCATGGCCACGACGCTGGATGCGTTCAAGATGCTGGGCCTCACGTATGATGAGCTGCGCGGCAGAAAGCCCGAAGAACAATTCGCCATGCTCGCGGCTGGCATATCGAAAGTGGAGGATGCTTCCCTAAAGGCTGGCCTTGCCCAGGAAATCTTCGGGCGCGCGGGTACGGAATTAATTCCTCTTCTCGACATGGGCGCAGAGGGTCTCAGAAGATATGCTGATGAGGCATTGAGAGCGGGGAAGATAATTGATGCGGAGACCGCAGTTGCCGCAGAGGGCTTGCAGGACGCATTTACGCGGTTGAAGGCTAGCGCGGAAGGTTTGGCAATACACATCGGGTCGAAACTTGCTCCGGCATTTGAACTGCTCGCCGCTACAATGTCAGAGGCCGCGAACAAAGCACTCGCGACGAGCAAGAAATATTCCGAGCTATCGAGCACCATAGCAAATGCGAGCCTTACATTGGGCATACTCGCTGGCGCTCTCGGCGCTGCTGCGCTTGCAATGGCCGCAGCGAGCAAGGCGGCCAGCGTCTTGGGTGTGGCTTTAGGCCCTGTCAGCGCGGCCATTGGTATCATATCCGTAGGTACGGGTTATCTCATTACGAAAATAGAGAGCGTGCTTGGGCCTCTGAGGCGGGCCCGGGAGGAAGGTCACAGGCTGGGAAGAGAAATGGAGGCCGGCGCAAAGGCGGCAAAGGCGCAGGCGGACGCATTGGATGCGGTCGCAAAGGGGGGCGCGAGGGCCGCCGACAGCATGGAGGAACTGCGCCGCCGCCTGAAGGCGAAAGAGAAGGAAGCTCCGGAGTTTCCGCTAGGCATTCTCGGTACGGCGGAGGCGGCCTACCAAGCGCGTCTGGCAGGATATGTCAAGGCCCAAGCTAAGGTAGCCCGAATGCGCGAAAATATCTTATCGCTTCAGAGACAGGCAGCCGTGGAGGGGAGAAAGCTTACGACTGACGAGAAGCTTCAGATCAAAGACTGGGGCAAAACATTGCGTGCGGATGCGAGTTTTCTAGAGCGTGAGCGAAAGAGAAATGAAGAGTTTTTCAAGGCCATGAAATTCTACTTTCCAGGCTGGAAGGCGCCTGCCGAATGGATGAAGAAGCTCGGGGTTGCCATCCCGCAGCGTGCCAGGATTTCGGAGGCCCCACGGGCACTGCCGACCGAAGTCGTAACGGAGCCGAGACGCGGCATGGGGGCGATGGGAACCTTCAGCGGCGCGTTATTGAGGCTCATGGGAACGGCCGCGGGCGGAGGGGACATTCCACGGAGGCAATTGCACGGCATAATGACCCTGGTAGATGTAACTCGACAATTGAAGGAAGAGATTCGAGCGGGGCTTCGTGACAGCGCTGGCGCACCTTTAGGATAAGAGGATATGGCAATAAGCTCAGTCGAACTGCTGCGTGAATCGAGATACACGCTGGAGCGGAATCGCCGGTATTACGAGCGGACGTACCGGGTCAATGGCACGAACAATCCCCGTCTGGCCGTACAGTGGGGCGGGGAGATCGGCGACTTCGACGCCGAGGGGCTGTTCATCTCGCGCAAGATCGCTGATACCATCCCCGACGACGATTCCGCGTGCATCCTGAAAATCACATTTTCACGGGAGCCTGGCAACCGGCAGCAGCCGGGGGGAAGTTCCGTTGAATTCGACACCTCGGCACAGACGGAAAACCTGAAGGCCATGCCTGAAGAATATGGAACCCAGGAGCATTGGCCTGCCAGCTATCAGGAAAAGGTCGGACAGTTGATAGGCGTCGTGCCAGGTGAGACCACGCCGCAGGGCGCGGACGTCTACCTGCCCACCTATAACCTCGTGGAGACGCACTGGCGGGAGCACTGCCCATACTCGTTCCGGCACAAACTATACGCTTTTACGGGGTGCATCAACAAGTATCCCTGGAAGGAGTTCGGCAAGCGGGAGGCGCTGTTCCTCGGCGCAAGCGGGCGGCAGCATGATGACGAGCGCTGGCAGGTGACTTATCGCTTCGCGGGCCAGGCGAGCGTCACAAAACAGATCAAACTGCTTGACGGCAGTTCCGTGAGCGTTGACAAGCGGGGCTGGGACTACGTCTGGTTCACGACGTCCGGCGACTGGAATAAGACGACGAAAGTCCTCACCTATGGGATAATTGGCGTGCACTATGCCCGTCTATACGTGGAAAAGGACTTCTCAGAACTCGGAATCGGAGTCTGACCGTGGCGAAGCACGTACCTCAGCGGACACGCGGCGAACGATTCACGGCCCGCGACTACAATGCGCTGGCCGAGGCCGCTAACATGGTCTTCAATACTAGCGCGCACGGTGCGAAGGTGAACATCGCGCCCAGCGGTTTGACGATTTCCACGCCGGACAGGACTCAACACTTTCCCGAACCCGCACAAATTGCCGAGGCGGTCAACACTGGGGAGACCGACCTGAACATTTTCGACGCCGCGCAAATTACGCCATTCAGCAATGCGGACGGCGATCCGATTTATGGAAGCGGTCAACTTCTCGGTACGCCGGAATTCTATACTCACCGCGTCCTGGAGATTTGCCGTCCGACAGAGCATTGCTTCGGGCGATTCTGTATTTGCGCCGAGAACATTCCGGCAAACCGGCTCGGGCGCGTGTGGCTCGCAGGCGTTTGTCTCGCCCGCATACGCCGCCGTGTCACGCAATATATGGAAGGCGAAATACCGGACAGGGCGGATACGGTCGCTGACCAGACGTACCTTCGGAAGACTCCGCTGGGCGCGGCACAGGTGCTGGCGGGCAGCATCGGGCGGTTCAGCACTGGGACATATTTCGCCGTGATACGCTTCAGCAAGCGCCCGACGTCTGGGGTGGCCGTTCACCGGCGAGGCCACATGCACGATGGCGGGGTCGCCGAAGTAATTCAACTCGATAGTTCCGTGACCTTGCGTGGATATTGGCAAGGCATCGTCAAGGTCAAGCTCAAATGATTCTGATTGTTGACCATGATGGTAAAGTTCTCCCAGCGGATACCGTTATTTTCGAGGGAATCAACGTCCGCAGCCAGCCCTGGGGCCGGACGATAATCGGCGGGGCATCTGCCACCGCTATGAAGGAGCGGACATGCACGCGAGTTATCCCCCTGACGGTCACGCGAATCATCTCATATACCGCGACGCGGGAGCCGATTGTCACGCTGACGAACTGGCGCACGCTGACGCGGCTGCAACCCGTGACCGTGACCGAGTGGTACACCATGTCGCGGGCGCGCTATGTCGGCACGGCGACCGTCACCGTTGAAAAGAGCACGCGGAAGTATGTGACCCGTCCAGTCACTTGTCAGACGCAGGCGCAACCCGCGACACGGTGGGAGTATGCTACGAGCGATAAGGAAGAGACGATCACGCGGGAACTAACGTGCCACAGCAAAGTCGTCACGAAGCCGGTGACCTGCCAGAGCAAGCCGGTTACTGCTGAGCGTACCGTTACGGAATGTATCGTGACCAACACCATCACGCGAGAGGTTACGGCATGATCCTCGTCGTGGACGAGAACGGCAACGAGATACCGACAAGCTGCCTGGAGGTAGCCGCGCTCAACTTGCAGCATCGCGGGAACAATGTCTGGCGGCTCGGCGGGTTTGTCTCGGAAGCCAAAATTCCTACGGTCACGAAATGGCTCACCGCCACTCGCTACCGAACGGCGAGCCGCGATAGGGACATTACGAGGGAAATCACGCGGGCGCGCACGGTCACGCGCAGACCCTACCAGACAGTGACGCTTGAGCATCCAACGCTGACGGTTCCCGGCCATATCACGGTGACGATGGCGACGCTCACGGCGGGCTATATCGTCGTTACGGACTGGACGACGAACGAGGTCACGATTGCTTCAGAATGCGTCTCGAGGGCGACGGCCACGGTAGTCAAATACGGGACGGTCACGGATTATAGCTATGTGTCAACCGAAAAGTGCGTGACCCATGAGCGGATGAGCGGGAGCAAGTGCGTCACGCGGGACGTGGCCACGGCCACTGACGTTCTCACACACTGGGCGACCTGTGACAGGACGGTGACGAAGACCGTTTTTAAGTGCTGCAACGAATCTGAGCATGGGGCAGAATGCGAGAAGGACGAAGACTGTACCGCTGAAACGCTGGAACTACCGTGTTCGTTCCGATGTACCGGTGCGTCAGGTCAGTGTTACTACTATGCCCTGCATACGTGCATTGGCATACCTGGCGTTTGTGCCTTTCAGTACGATTATGACAACTGCGAGGAAGCTACATGACCTGCCCGTATGCCGAAAGCCTCATTGGCCGTGATGATTTAGTGAAATGTCGCCTGATATCGGATGTTGTCGGCTGGGTCCATGTGGTGCATATCGGTATCTGCGAGGAATGCCAGTGTCAGGGGCATAAGATGACGGGCGAATCGCGCATAGTTGCGGAGTCCATAATCCAACTGCTGAAAAACCGCATCGTGCTGCATTGGGATTGGGATGACATGCCTGAACGCCGGGTGCGGCTGAGAGACGATATTGAAGGTTCAGTGCGCATACTACGCAACCGCGCAGGCACGGATGTTGCGGCGGATGCGCTCGTTCAGGCAGTCAGGCGGGGAATGCCCAGGAAGCGGGCACGCGGGATCGCGCAGCGAGTCTTGCCTGAACAGACACGAGGTGAGAAATGACCAATCTCTTAGGGCGCATAGACGCGGCGGCGAGGGCGGCAGCCGCCGAAGGGCTGACAGGCGGGGAACTCCACTGTATTCATCAGGGGCCGGTCAAGCGCGTCGAACACAAACCCTGTTGTGGCGAGATACGAATTTTCGACTGCGCGAAGCGGGGACAGGAGGTCTGGCATACGCGGTGTCGGAATTGCGAATGGTATGCGCCGAGATAACTCAGAGACGGAGGGTGACGCAAATGAAGGTGTGCTTGGTACTGAATACCTATAATGAGGGGCCGGACGTAGGGTGGACAATTGACTCCGCCCGAAGGCACAGGGGCGATTGCGAACTCGACGTGGTTGTAGTCGCCGACGGCACGACCGACGGAAGCTGCGAGAATCTCGGCGATGATGTTCTCGTGCTCAAGCCGGAAAAGAAAATAGGAATCGGGAAGGCGAAATCGGTCGGCGTGAAGCACGCACTTGACCCCGGGGCGGACGTGATAGCGCATCTCGACGCCCACAACCGCATTTCGCGGGGAACTATGGCCGACTGGGGACGGGCCTGCCTTGAACATTCGCCCTGCATCATTACGCCGCCGGTAGGCCCTCTGAGCTGCAAGCACGGCGACAAGTGCAAACGCCACGGGACAAAGTCCTGCAACCTATTATGTCCCGACTATGCCGATTCCGAGGGCGTGCCGAACAATTCATACTGCGGAGGGCATATCCTCGCGTTTGACCGGCACGACCATCGCAAGGTCGGCCTGTTCTGCGATAACACAATCGAGTGGCCGAGCGAAACGTTGACTCAGACTCAGGCGGTAAACCCTTCGAGCTTCGCCTATTCGCGGGAGACGTTCGACCGGCTCGGCGGCTGGAACCGCTATCCCGGCTGGTGGGGTTCGCAGGAACTCGGCATCTCGCTCAGGGCATGGTTCAGCGACACGCCGATATACGTCTATCGGGATGTCTGCGTACTCCACCGATACCGCTCGTGGAATCACCCGCAAGGCAAAGCCCTCAGTCCCTATGAGATACCCGACGGGCATCGCACGGCAAACTGGATGTATGCGCATCGAGTCGTGTTCGATGAGAAGACGTGGAATGCCATCTGGCAACCGTGGTTTCGACGCTGGCATGGCGACAGAAAGGCTGAGGAGATATTCGCCCAGTCAGAAGCCGAGGCTCAGCATCGAGAGTTTGCAGAACGGAAGGTGCGTTCGGATGCAGAATTCTTCGCAGAGGTTCTGAGGCGACCGTTCCCGGCAGACTGGCACGTTGCCGAAGGTGCGCAGCGCGCTCTCTACTGCATCGGCGGCGGACTGGGCAACGTGCTGATGTGTGTACCGACTATCAAGGCTCTCTCTGAACTCAGCGGCGAACCGGTTGACGTATGGGATCGCGGCCTGGAGCAGGCGGATGACGTGAAAGAAGTGTTGGAGTTACAGCCGTGGGTACGCAAAGTTGTCAAGGATGAGCCCGACTTGGCTTATTATCGTTATGTCGCCGGTAGCTACTGGGCTCGGGGGCCGGTCTTCACGCCGATTGAATCACGGGTCGCTGAGGTTGACCGGGCGTGGCGGACGCAGCATGAGGTTGAATGTAATTTCCGGGCAGCGAAAGCCGTTGGCTACAAGGGGCCGATGCCCAGCGGTCAACTGACCACATGGCCACAGGTATCCGCGAACCTATCAACAGGCTATGTTGTGGCCGGCATTGGCTGTGCTGGCTTCGTGTCCAAGAGCTGGCCGCACTGGGCGGAATGCTGCAAGCGGTTGAAAGCGGCAGATGTCCCGCTCGTCTTCCTCGGCACGGCGAAAGATGACCAGCCCTGGATGAGTTTGTATGGTGAGAACCTGTGCGGCAAGACGACCATCGCGCAGGCCGCTGGAATCCTCTGGGCGGCGCGGTATTACATCGGCATTGACAACGGGCTCTCACATCTCGCGGCGGCGGTGCGGACGCCGGTACTCGCCCTATATGGGCCGTCTAGCGAGCGCAAGAATCGGCCCTGGACGACAGACTGCCGCATCCTCCGCGCGGACGAATACGATTGTGCGCCTTGCTGGGATCACCCGCGCGCCGACAAATGCCGATACGAGAAGCAGGACCAACGGCCCTGCATGGTCGCGCTTTCGCCCGAATACGTAGCCGACCAGCTCCTGTCGCTCCTCAATTCTCCGGCGTGGGAAAGCGGCGATGCGGTCTCGCTGTATCTATCGCGCAAGCAGCAAACGGAAAATATCGGCGGCGAATTCCAACAGTTTCACGCCGAATTCGCGCAACTCGTCGGCTTGCTGCGTGACAAGCAGGTACGTAGGGTCATAGAAATCGGTTGCGCCAACGGGACGTGGATTCTGACGCTGGCAGGCGCGCTAAACAGACGCATGGAAATACTGCTGATTGACCCCCATCCGGCCCCCCAGTGGTATGTCGCCCGGCCTGACAAGGCCGCCTATATGAGTCGGGAGAAAGCGGTATTCGAGCGGGCCGTAAACGAGTTGACAGCCAGAGGCCATATTGTGAGATTTGTCAACAAGCGGTCTGATGATGCTCTGCTTGATGCCCGAAAGTGGGCCGAAGGCGGACTGGCTGACGTGCTCCACATTGATGGCGACCATGATGGGTTGCAGCCGCTTACGGACTATACAAACTACGTACCACTTGTCAGGTCGGGTGGATTCGTAATTCTACACGACATCTTCAGTCCCGGCCACAAGTCGCCCGGCATATTGCTTGACTCTCTCCGTGCGAACAGAGACAATCAGGTATGGACGATCTCCGCGCCAGGCGACCCGGCACGCATCCGCGTCAGCCATCTCGGAATCGGGGTCATCAAACTACCAGGAAGGGACGGTGCATAGTGGCAAAGGTAAACGGCGAGAGCTACCGGCGCGGCTTGCGCGACGGTCGCACTGAGGCGACGCTGGAAAGCGTGGCCGAGAGCATTGACGAACTGCGCGAATCTATGAGCCGTGTCTGGGGCGCAATAGGCAAGCTGCCGTGCTCGGAGTACGGCGCGCTCATCAGGGGCAACCGGCTCTGGCTGCGGTTGCAGTGGGGGATATTCGGCATCATTCTGGGCGGTCTTGTGACCGTCCTGGTTTTTCTTTTGCGGAAGGGAGGCTGACATGGCGGAGCAGAGACGAGGAATTCGCACGACCGAATTCTGGGTGACCCTGGGCGCGATGCTGCTCGGCGTCCTGGTTGCCAGCGGCATTGTCACGCCGGATGTCGCGGACACCGTCGAAGGGCGGTTGGGCGAGATTGCCGATGCCGTATCAAAACTCGGCGCGGCGCTGATTCCGATTGTATATGTGGTGTGCCGCACGAAGGTCAAAATGAAAGGCAAGTAATGCGAATCCCACTGGAAGCGATACCAGGACTGATAACCGGTATCACAGAGTTGGTCCTGATCGTATGGCGGATTGTATTCCGGCGCTGGGCGTGGGACGCTGACTCGGCTGTCAAAATCCTGGAGACGCTTATCAAGGACGAGACTATTCGCACCGCGCTGAGGGAGACGAAGTGGGGCCGCGATGTCGTTCAGGCGATGGACAAGTTCGGCCCGATCTACACGGCGGCTCATGTTTCAGGCCGGAAGTTGGCGAAAGCCCTCTATGTCGGGAAGGTGATTCTCCGCGCACGGGCCGAGCACGCCCTGCGAGAGGCCGAATACAAGGCAAGACATCACAATGATTGAGGGGCTGGCAAGTTGTGAGAATGAACCTGCCGCCAGTTAAGGCCATCCGTAAATTCTGCGTCGAGACCTGCTGCGTCGGCGGTCGGAAAGCGGTCAGAGAGTGCCCGTCTGAAGACTGTCCGCTGTGGCCGTACAGGCTCGGTACGAACCCTCGCCGTCTCGGCATAGGCGGGAACCCCACGCTGAAAATAACTCCCAACTCTAGTTAGTGCTTTTGGCCGCCAGCGAGAAATGACGTGCTAGACTCCCCCGTGCTTGCGGGGGAGTTTTGTTTTTGCCCTCCGAATTCCCCAAAATATTTTTCGCCATCTTCACAAAACCCGCATAACCATTGGCTATTATGGCTAAAAAATTTTCAAAAAAAATCGGCCTCTCCCTTGACATCCGGTCAATACCGGCGTATAATATATGCAGTGAGGGAGAGAGAGATGAGGACAACGGAAAGCAAACAGGAGGGCAGGAAGATGAGGGAGATCAAGCGGACACGGGACGGACGCATTGTCGAGGCCGAGACGGTCGTCGCCTATGGCCGCGCACACCTGGAAATCTACGTGGCCGGGCAGCACATCGGCCATGCGGGGCGCAATCAGTTGCAGACCAGAAGAGCGCCCGCGGGTATGTACGGCGTACTGTACTGCATGGGCCGCAAGCGCGTAGGGGTCGCACTGACGCGCAATGAGTATGATGCCGTTGACCGCATTCTCGCGGAAGCGGAAGCGCAGGCTGCACAAACTCCGGAGGCCGAGCGGGAGCGGTTGCGCAACGAACGGGCTGACCTGGTGGCCCGGTGGCAGGGAGCGCGGGATGATATGGAGGCGGCCTTTGAGCGGCTGCACGCTCGCGGCAACACGGACGAGGCGTTCGCGGCACGCGCTGAGGCTGAGGCAATGGTGGACGCCGCCAGTCACGCAGTACATGAGTGGGATGCCGCACATCCTGAGTTCACCGCGGAGCGGCAGCGCGAACGAGACGAAGCGGCAAATCGCCGTATGTGGGATTGACGTGCAACACGGCGCGTCATGGTTCAGGTGGAGGGTATATCATGAAGATGCACAGAAGCATCAAGGCGCTGGCCGACAGCATAAAGCGTATCTGGAACGCACTACCGCCGGAGGCTCGGCGGCTGCAATACTCAGGCCCACGCGGTGGGTCAAACGCTCGCTACATCCCCGGCTGGGTCCACGTGGGCGACGGCACGCTTACCAAAGCCTGCCGCCGCGCTGGCGTGCCGACTATGCCATACTGGTCAGGCGCGGCCCCAACGCCCGCACAGGCAATCCCTAAAGTCTTCTGGGAGGCCATACAAGCCGACAGGCAAGCGGCCAGCCTGATGCAGCCGCCGCTCCGCGATATGTACTATCAGCGGGCGTGCCGGGAGTCCGGGCGGTATCGACTGCGGTCAGGATGGGCCGTCTATACATATGACGAGAACCTCGGAGCGACCATGACCTCATACAATATACCCTACTCGGCAGCGCGCCAGGCACTCGCTGACTGGCGACAGCGCCGAGCCGCAGAGCTGCGGGCCCAGGCCGAGACACAGGAGGAGGGCTGAGGATGCCGAAGCCAAACAAGACGCGAAAGGCGCAAATCGTCGTCTGCGCGCTGTGGAACATGGCGGACTACCCGCCTGCCCACGACAAGCGCGTGCAACGGCGCGCACGACTGCCTCTCCGGGTGCTGGATGACCATTACGAACGCGCGCTACAAGTTCTGTCTCAACAATAGCCGGAGCGGTTCCGGCACAAATCTCATGTGGAGGGAAGGATCATGGCGCGTCATACTATGAAGTTTTGGAGAGTTTTCGCGTGGGATTCAATCGGGCCAGGTGTTCAGCCGTTTTCGGCCTGCATCGTGACCGCGAGCAGTCGCCAAGCGGCAAAAGACCGCGCAATCGCGCACGAGATTGAAACACACCACCCATATGACGGACACGAGCTTTGCCCGTGGACGGGCGGAGCAGGTCACCACATGACCGCATCAGTTCTACGGAACTAACCGACCCGGCGGATCCCGGGTGGAGGGCGCATCATGGAGACGCAGAAGCACACGATAGAGGACCTCGTAGAGTGGGCATTCTCGCTGGGCGGCCAACTCCAGGAACGCTGGCCTGGCAACGATGCCTGCCTACCAGAGCGACAGCTTTTTTGGGCGTGGGCAAAAGCCGAGAAAGCCAAGCTCCGCGACGCTGCGAAGCGGTTGAACCTCAACGTCCATATCTGACCATGTACCAGGCCCTCGTACTGCGAGGGTCTGGATAGCTGGCCGGAGCGAACTTCGGCAAGGTTCAAATGGAGGGAAGGATCATGCTCAAACACACGGAGCGAGTACGACGATTGCTCAACGAGGGCAATCGCCAAACGGCAATCGCCAAGCACAACGCACATGTGCGGGAAGAATTCAGGCGAGCCAAGTTGGGCGGGACAATCGATCTGACTGACCTCATGGCCGCACGGGAACAATTCGAGGCGGAGGGCTGAACAATTATGTTAGAAAAATGGTACACACGGTTGATGAATGTTTGTGTTGTATGCGGCGCGACCGAGGAAACCATGTGGCCGCAGCAGGACTACATTTGCCCGAAGTGTCGGACTGCCGGATTCCTCGAACCCGTGTCGCCGGAGAAGGTTACAGAGACACACGCAACGACCCTACCCGACGGCACATACCTATACCTGGAGGGCTGATAATGAAATATTTGGCGTTGCTTGAGGGCGCATCCGGCGGGCCGGTGTTTGGGACGCTCAGGGACGCGAAGCGGTGGATAGAATGCCACGCGAAGCCCCGCACGTCCTCCCACGTGTATCGCGTGACCAACACAGGCCAAACGCTGATAGCCGTACATGGCAAGAGTCCCGACGGCTCGATCCGGTGGAATAGGGTTAATAGATGAAAGGACTGACCATGATTACGCAGAGAACCGCTGAGATGCTGAATCGTGCATGTCGCGCCGCAATCATCTTCCTACCACGCGACGACGCGGTTGATGGTCAGGTCTATGACCTGTGCTCCGCCGCAATCGAAGCCGCACGCCAAGACCAGGCCAAGCACGAGGCCAAGGCCGCCGCAAGCGCGAAGGCCGACGCGCTCCGGCACGCCCGCGAGGTTGACGAGGAGGCTAATCGCGTCGTCGGCCACCGGTACGTTGAGCAGAACGGAGGGTGACGTTATGACAGGACAGGAACTTCAAGCATTGCGAGCGAAGCACGGGCTGACCCAAGCCGGGCTTGCCGGGATTCTGGAGGTGACAATCACGACCATCAGCCGGTGGGAAAACGGGCACCGGAAGATCGAGTCTTTGCGTGCCGCCGGAATCCGAGCACGATTGGCAGAATATGCAAGAGCGAAAAAAATCGCTTGCAGAAAGCGAAAACGTGTGATATAATTTAAGTAGAAGCAAACGGTCTGGAGGCTCTTCTCATGAACCCTTCACAGATATTGCCGGAGTGCCTGAAACTCTCCAATTGCTCGTTCCGAGCAGCGGGAGCCCCCAGACCGGGCGGTACTCCGGCAGTTTTATTTCCACGTCGGCGCGACAATGCTTTCGTCCATTGAAGACGTCGCTGTATGGTTCCTCATAATAAACGTTGGGTGGATTCTGCTGAGTTTCACCGCAATGTGCATTACTTTCGGCTTGTTCTGGCTCTGCAAGGGTCTGATTGATGGCGGCCTTCATGTCGCTGCTGTCTTCATCGTATTTGGGTCGCTTGCTCGTGATGCTTGGCGACGCCGCAAAATATCCCACGGGTCTGGTGCGGTATGCACGCACGCTCCCCCCACGCCGCATCAGACCCACCCCCCTGGAGATGAATGATGACCGATACCAAATATACCATAAGCCGCCGCAAGACGCCAAAACCCGCTGGGACATTCGAGTTTCGAAGCAAGAATCGCATCCTACGCCGCAGCGGGCGATACGGCTCAGATGTAAGGATTGCTCCGCAACGCTCCGGGCAATTGAAAAATGCGAATTCGGGCCAGAATCCTATGGACCATGCCCACTGTGGCAGTTCCGACGCTCCTATCAACACAAAGCTGGTAGAGGTTCGCGCCTCAAAGCCATCCGCCATTACTGTCTCTGGTGCTGTAACGGGAGTAGCCAGGAGGTCAAACTCTGCCCGTCAAAGGATATATGCGCCCTGTGGCCTTTTCGGTTCGGGCGTCGGCCCAAGAAGGGGGATTCGTGATGGCATTTGCACAGACCGCGCCTCGTTGGGGCGCAAGCCCCTGGTTCATGCTGTCGGCCCGTAGCCGCGTCCAGATACCAGAGGACGGCGAAAGCTACCCCGCCATCCCTGGCCCAAAGAAACTACGCGAGAAATACGGCAAGCCCAAGATGAGGAAGGGTCTGCCTGTCTGCGCCGGCTGCACGAAATGGATTGACGGCACAGTGTATTGGCTGAGCCATTCGGGGCGAAGCCCGTACACCAATGAGATGCGCACGGTGCGCCAGGCGTATTGTGCGAGATGTGCGGGCAAGTTGGTCTTACAGAATCCCAAGCTCAAGTTCGAGTGCGAGGTGCGGAAATGAATAAGCTAGACCATCCGAGAGTGTGGGCATGGACAGTGGAAGGCGGTCTATGCCATTGGGCACATCCGAACAGAGCGGTTCTGATGGGTACGCAAAAGCCTTCGCCCGAAGCGAAGCCCGTCTGCGTCCGCCTCGTGCCGAATGTCGAGTACCGCAAGCTGTTGAAGGGGAAGATACGAAAATGAACATCAATCAATGGATGACGCGGTGCCTGCTGTGCGGCCAGCCCTATATCGGGGGAGAGCCTCAGTGCGTGCACTGCGAATTCTGCGGACACCTCAAAGGCGATAGGGCTGGCATTTGGGATCGCACGACGGGCGACTGGTTCTGCAATGTGCGTTGCAAGACGCGACATCTCCGATTCAGCGAAGTGTGGCGGCACCGCGCCGACCTACAAGCGTCCGTCAGTAGGGGACTCATAAATGCGGCATGTCATTTTTCAATAGGAGAGGACTGAACCATGCGCGGCTGCGGCGGGGAATTGGACCCTGGGGACCTGGCTTGTGAGTACGCCAAGTCATTCCTGTGCGGAGAGGCGCGCCTAAACGCACTGCCGGTGAGAATCCGGCCAGCCGCGCAGAAATGTCACAAAGTACTGAACCGTGTGCGGCTGCGGCTTGGTGGGTCTCTCGTGTGCACCGCCCGCCAAGATTCGGCCAGAAGGAGGATACCGAGCCTGGCTGCCGATATGTGAATCGGCCAGCCGCCACGGTTTAAAAGGAGGATGTGTGATGGAACAAGTAGAAATTGCTAAACGCCTTTCCGCCATTGGGCGTGAGGCCGTCGCACAGGTAATCACCGGCGCGATATTTACGGTCGCCGTCGGCGCAGGCGTGTTCATCATATCGCTGGCGATGCTCCCATTCGTGAGCCGCATCGGGCGGCGGTACAAGTGGAACTCTGACATCCGTATATTCGTGTATATTAGCTGCTGCTTGGGTTGCGTTGCAGGACTAATTATCACCGGTATAGGGATTCACAGGTGGCTGGCCCCGATTGCTACGCTCCTGATAAGGCAGTGAAGATGCGCGGCTGCGGCAGTCCATACCAGCGGCGACCGGACGCCAATGCTGGCGGCTCCTGCAATTCCGGCCAGCCGCGCACATTGGAGACGTGATGACGGGCTACGACGGTGAGGAAATCGGCGAGCCTGAACGCCCGCTCAACGAAATTGAGCACGTCGGTGCGTCATACCAACGCGCTCTGGAGAAAGGGATGAAGGAAGATGACGAAACAGGAACTTATGACCAAGCTTAGGGCGTTGGGCAAGATGGATGGGGCGACCAAGCGCCAAGTGGTGTGCTCACTTATCGGGCATAGCCGCATCCAGACAGTGTGCTTTGGCTATTACCATTGTGGCCGCTGCGGCCAGCAGCTTGGGGACGGCTTGGGAGGCATGTATGATGACGCGGATGTTGTCGTTGTCGGGCATAATTGTCCAACATGCCGCAAGAATTACGCCACATTGCGTTGGCAAGACAAGTACCTCGCACCAGAGCCGTTTAAGGAGCAGCATTTGGAGGGCGCAAAATAAATAATCCACAGGGTATGCCAGGACCCGGGGGCAACACGGGCCAATGTGCGGTATGTGGAAACTCGTTTATGGCCGAGATTCTGCTGGGCAAAAAGGTGCAGAGTTTCAGCTTGGATGGCTTTGAGGCAACGCTATTCGCGCATAATAAGTGCACCGAAGTGGTAAAGAAGCTATCTCAAGGGGCAGATGGCAACTGGAAGGAACTACCGGATGGGCCGTTGCGGAAGGCATTCGCGGCGGCAAACAAGGAGAAAGTTCATGAAGCTCTACGAAATTAGCGAGGAAATGCTGGCGATACTAGAGGATGTGGACGTTGAGACGGGCGAGATGACGGAAGAGCAGGTCACCGCCTTGCAGCGCCTTGAAGGCAAGTTTGAAGCCAAGGCTGAGAACGTTGCCAAGTATATCCGCAACATAGAAGGTGAAGCTGAGGTCTTCAGGGCGGAAGCGGAACGGCTTGCACGGAAGGCGCGAACGCGGAAAAATACAAGTGCCCGCCTCAAACTATACTTGCTCGATAACATGCGGGTAGCGGGCGTTACGAAGATCAAGGGGAAGGTTCTGAGCGTGGCCGTGCAGAAGTCTCCGGCGAGCGTGAGTATCAATGACGAAGGGCTTGTGCCTCGAGAATATTGGCATCAGCCCGCACCCACGATTGATAAAGCACGGGTGCGCGATGCGCTCAAGAACGGCGAACACGTCCCCGGCGCCGTGCTCGTTGCCAGTGAGCATGTACGGATTCGGTAGCCGATTGACAAGCTGAGGAAATAATGCGCGGCTCGCTTGGCTGCGGGGATCGCATAAGGGCTTCGGACAAGAGCGGGGTCGCACCCCGTGCGAAGAACCAAGCAGCCGCGCAGAAATGAGAGCGTATAAGCGCAGAGGGAAGAATGTTGATTGAAATGCGCGGCTGTGGTGTGGCGGTGAGCGATGGCACGTGGGGAGTGCCAGCGTAGGGGTCTTGAAGCCCCTGGGCCGGGATGTTAGGGAATCCGGCCAGCCGCGCAGAATTGGGAGGATGTGATGGTAAAGGTTTTAGAATGTGAAGTATGTGGTATTGCCACTGTGAACAAGACTTTGTGCTATCCCTGCGCCTATGACTTAGCGACGGGCAAAACACGTGAAGAGGCTAGGAAAGCACGGCATCAGGAAATGGCAGCGGCCTCAAAGAAGGCCGTGGAACGAGCACTGCGTCCAACCTATGAACAGTTACAAGAAAGAATTCGGCAGCTTGAAGCTGCACAGAACGAAAAGGAGATGTCATGAAATACTACCTGATTCGTGATGCAAATGACGGTAGGTGGTTTTCGGTCTGCACTCCAGAGGGTTACGGCCCTGGTAAGTATTGTGAGCTAGCACGACTATACTCTGATTGCATCCATGACCTCTTCGGCGAGCGCATAGAAGCCGAAGCTAAGAAAATGGCACTTGGAGAACGGCGTGAAGTTCAGTGCTCATTGGAGTTCGTGAAGGAGAAACCATGAGCGAAAGCAAGGAAGTAGCGATACGCGAGGATGTACCGCTTGCGCTTGAACCCGTTGAGCAAGAATTGAAGCGAGCGAAAGTCTGGATAGACAGCGGGCTATTGCCCGCGCACATCAAGACCCCCGCCACTGCGGTAGTGATTGTGCAACGGGGACGCGAGCTTGGGATGCCTGCAATGGAAGCTCTCTCATCGCTGTACGTTGTGCACGGGAAAGTGACGTGTGATAGCAAGACAATGCTCGCGCTTGCATGGAAAAGCGGACGGCTCCAATCATTCGAGATACTTGAGATGACGAACGACAAGTGCGTTATTCGTGCCCAACGGGTCGGCACACCACGCCCGCTTGAGATGTCATTCACAATGGCCGACGCACATCAGCTTGGGGTGACAAAACCGACACCCAAAGCACCCGGCAAGGGCAGGCAATACAAGAGCCAACCCGCGGTCATGTTGCTATGGCGATGCACGGCCAAGATACTGCGTGTGCTCATTCCTGATGCACTGGCGGGTCTTTACACACATGAAGAAATGCAATTGCCTGTGAGGGTTCAGGGGGATGACATTGTGCTCGACAGCAAGGCGATAGTGCAGCAGGAGGAACGCAAAGCAGTGAAGGCGGAAGGGGCGGAACTCCAGGATGAGCTTGCCAACGCATTCGACAAGGACGAGCCACCGCCTGGGTATCACGAGGTCGAACCGTTGGATGACGGCGTACTCAATGGCGAAGCACAGGCCGCAGATGCAGAAGCGGCGGGCGAAGAGGAAATCACACCTGAGCAGAAGGAAAAGATGGCGGCGTTGATTCGGGCAATTGGGTTGTCCAGCCCAGACTTCCTGCTGCTGAAACAGGGGGTGGGCTGTGTACCAGACAAGCATCTGACGCGAGCACAGGCGGAGCGGCTGCACTCTTGGCTTGAGAAGATGGCGGAGCCGCCAACTTGCCCTGAGTGTGGGCAGCAGATGCGTCAGCGTGTAGTCGAGAGCACACAGGAAAAGTTCGACTACGAAGCGGGGAAGCGTGAAAAGAAGGCACGACCTCCATACTACTGCACCAACCAAGTAAATGGGGAGTGGTGCAACGGTGCAATTTGGAGTCGTACTGGGCTTGAACCTGAGAAGGAATAGAAATGCGCGGCTGCGGCGTGAGCCGAGTGTACTGGCTGCCGGGCACGGCCCGAAGCGCTCGTGAATATCGGGAAATCCGGCCAGCCGCGCAGAATTGGAAGAGTGCACGCCATGAATTTGCTTTGGAAATGGCTTGATGGTTTGTTCTATCGAAAGCTCGGAGGCCAGTGGGGTATTGTACGCAAGCATGAATGGCGAGCAACACTTGACAAGGCACAGTACCGCATCACGGCAAGGATTGCGCGAATGTTTCATTTGCTACATTGCGAGGAATGTCGCAGAGGGAAGAACGTTGATTGAAATGCGCGGCTGCGGAAAGACTCACGCGGGCGTTCCGAGGCGGCTACTTGTGGGAGCGATGCACGCAAGCACATTCGCTTACGTCTCGCACTTATCCTGCAAGATAGCCGAAGCCCCTGGCCATAATCTCGGCCAGCCGCGCAGAATTGACAGGGAACCAGGATGGAGAATATTGATGATTGTGGGCAACCCTGCGACCCAAACGAGCCATGTGACCAGTGCGAACAGTATTGGCAACGTATGGTTGCTGAGGGGTATTGGAACCCCGTCGCTCACGAATGGACTGACGCAGGGATGAAGGAGATGTGTAAGTAATAATGCGCGGCTGCGGCGTTAGCTGGAGCAATCCACTAAAAAGTCAGAACGTCCGCCGGTTGGGAGTCCGGCCAGCCGCGCAGAATTTGGAGGAGAATGTGATGGATTGGAAAACAGCCAGTGAATTTACGATGCCGTTTGGCAAGTATTCCCGGCAACGTCTTGATGAGATTGCCGAGACAGACGAGGGTTTGCTTTATCTTGATTGGCTACGCGGATGGCTGGCTGGAAAGGAAAACCTGGCAGGGCTTTTGGAAGTTGTGGAAATTTATCTTTCAGACTCAGCGATTGCGAAGGAATTGGATGCGCTTCTGGCTAAAAAGCAGGATTGAGAGGGCAAGATGACACAGCCACAAAGTCCTGATGTAGGCAAGATTCACGCTGCGAGGATCGAGAATTCACCGCGACTCCAGCGGACGTTGCAAGTGCTGAAAGATTATCAGTGGCATAGCACGCTGGACTTCATACTGACTGCGGGAATCTGTGCGGTCAATTCGTGCATCGCGGAGTTACGTCACCCCGTCAATGGCTATCGGATTGAATGTCGGCGTAGGAAGAACGTGTGGGAATATCGGCTTACGTCGAACTGGTCAACGGCGGGGCATCTGCGGAAATTGCACACGGACGCGCCACCGGTTGTGTGCCGCGCCATGAGGCGGGCCGTTGAGGATTTTGCGGAATGAGCGACCAGCAGACACGGGTACTCTGGATGATTCGGCAGTGGCCTGGGGCTACAGGACATGAGCTTGCGGCATTGGGCGCTCTCAATGGATACGCCATTACAGACTACTATGCCATCATGCGGCGCGGCTCGGAGCTTCGGACGGCGGGCGTCGTTGAAAACGGCGACAAGCGCAAATGCCGCATCTCAGGACGCATGGTTCTAACATGGTGGCCGGTATGACACGGATTGAGCGAGCTACACTTGCCGATATTGCCTATATTGATGACCTACGAAAAAAGGAAGGTCATGCTGTCGGATTTATCCCTAAACAGCGATACGAAATGGAAATACGCAGAGAGCGTCTCGGTTCACTGTTCGTTGCGGTGGAGAACGACGACCGAGTGGGATTTATATACGCCACGCATGGCGGCGGATGCAGTAAGATTCAACAGATAGCCATTCAGCGCGATGCCCGCTTGCTAGAGCGGGGTCGGTTATTGGTAGATGCTATTCGCCAAGACGGTTTGCGGCGTTCTGTGACGCAGCTTGGATGTCGCTGTGCTGCGGACTTGGAGTCGGTAGGCTTTTGGAAGGCGCTCGGTTTTGATGTAGTGGGTGAAAACGTTGGTATCTGGTTAGCCGGGAAGGGGGAATCAGCCATAGCACAATCTGGACGCAAAATCATAGTCTTTCGGAAACAGTTAGAATTGCCTCTTTTTCATACCTTGCGGTGCAACTCAATATGAAAGAAAACCTTTACACCTACCATTGGGCTAACAACCCCGTGCGCAAGAAGCTCAAGGGGCGCACATGTCGCGTGCTCAAGATTGGCAAAATGGATACTGTGCTCTTAGAGTTCTTGGACACCGGCGAGCGTGTAACGACGAGCCGCAGGGCTATACGGAGGGTCAAGCCATGACATTTGCGTTTGAAGGTACGACACACATGACATTTGAGCTTGAAGGTACGACACAAACGCTGCTTGACGAGATTGCCGAGCCGAAAGCGATACGAAGCGATGAGATGACTGACTGGGGAGTGGTGAACAAGGCAATCATGGAACGGTGGTCGCGGTCAGCACTCATCTATATCAAGACATTGGCGTGGAAGATTCTGGAGGGGAAGCCATGAGCAAAAGTGATGCGCCAAAAACGATCTATATACACGAGGTGCTCAATTCGAGGAGGAAGCCGTACAAGAGACGGCGATGGGCCTCTTGGGGAGGGCAAATCAGGGACGTTATTGTATATGAAGACCGGCAATGCGCAGAAGAGGAATGCAGGCCAACTGACCGTGTTGTAGAATTTCGAGAGGTGAAGCCATGAGTTACACGGTTGATGAAAACGGCCCCATGAAAGACGATGCTGGCGTCGAGTGCATTGTGATATGGGGGCCAGACGGCGAAGGTAACGGACGCGCAGCTATCGTCTATGATGAGGTTGCTGATGAGCTGACACTCGCAGAACGCGCACAGGCGGTTGCTGCCGGACTGAACTTGGTTGCGGGCATGATAAAACTGGGGGTCAAGCCATGAGTAAACCGCTGAGCATTTTCGTAGTTGAAATTCTCAGACTGGACGGTAAGCCCTACAAGAAACGCCAATGGGACGCCTGGGGCAATAAACTCTCCAATGCTTATCCTAAATTGACAAGGGAAGCGGCGGAAGAACATATGTCTGCGCATACCCGCGTCGTCGAGTTTGTGGAGAAAATCGAGCCATGAGGAAAAAATTCAGGTTTCGACAGAGCATGAATTACGGACGGAATGCCCCGACTTTCTACACAACCGATGTGCACAAGAACATAGAACCCGGTAGCCCAGAATATGGGAAGACGGTTATGTGGGGTACAATTGAGACAAGGGTGTGGGGGCCTCACACAGCACACGCGAGTTTCTTTGTGCAACATCGGTGGCCGTCAGAGCCGGAGCAGTGGTTTGGATTCTCCATATCGCGTCACATATCAGGTTACAACGCGAGTAGAACGGCGCGTGCTTGGCTGAATTATATGTTGTGCCATCCGCCCCACTATACCTTTCGACTTAAGGGACCAGCCGGTGCTCCTGATCAAAAGAGCAAGTGAGAGGAGAAGGCCATGAGCAAATACGATACGTGTCCCTGGTGTGGCGCGCCGGTTCACAACGTCATCCGTCGCCGTCCTTGGATTGGCGAATGGAAATGCGGCTCGTACAAGCGCGGGCCGGAACCATACCAGACCTTGACCTGCCGCATCGCGGAGCTTGAGGCCGAGAATGAGCGGTTGAAGGCCGAGCTTGCCGAACTCAAGAAGGAGAGGTGAGATGCAGCGTTATTTGCGAGACGAAGAGACCGGAGATCTATATGACCGGCGTCTGCGTCGATGGATCACTGTGCGGACGGAACGAGTGATCGGGAATCACTACTACATCAACCAACCCGGGCCCGACGGTCGTGTGATCGACCGAGATGAGGTTGAAGAGCGCCGTTGATAGACATGCGAGATTGAGCGGTTGAAGGGTGAAGGCCCAGCGAGCGCGTTGTTTGCCGACGGCAAGACGAGGAGGGATGCTATGGATAAGGACGTATGGGCGGAGAATGCTAAAGCGGTGGTGGCCGTCTGCGGATGGCCGGAATGGGATGGGCGCTGCTGGGGAGAAAAGGCTCACTTGAATTTAGACCGAAAACAAGGTTGGAGCGTTTGGTACACATACCGCGTCAACGGAAGCGGGGATCGCGGATATGCGGGGCATCTGCTGACACACCACGAGGCGGCCTGCATCTGGCGTGACTGGGTGCTGAGGCAATTGACGGAACTTGGCTTGGTCAACATCAAGTTCGACGACCGATGGCGCATCATCGTACACTTCG
>JALGUK010000280.1 GCA_029820875.1 Candidatus Zipacnadia bacterium | reverse complement strand
GCAACCGAGGCCGGCAGTGTCACGCTGATGGGAAGGAGGGTTATCCAGACATCCACACTCCCATTCTGAGGCACGTCAATATCCACCGCAGCACTCCGGAAAGCGGTTGACGGCGCTTTTACGTTGATCCGAACGATACCCGCGGGGACACCTGTCAATGTGAATTCGCCGTCGGCGCCGCTCATCACAGCACGCCCGCGTTGCTGCGTGGAAGCGAATGAAACCTGGGCGTTTTCAATACCTTTTGAGGTGTCGGTGGCGTCTACGACGTACCCGTTGATGGTACTGGTTCCTTCGGGCACCGGCTGAGCTTCCCCACCTTCTTCCCCACCACCACATCCAGCAACAACCACACCCAAAGCACAGATGATGATAAGTGACAGCACGGCACGCGCGAGTCGGTTTTTTGCCATGAGCTTACACCCTTCCCGCTGACAAGCGGCAGACTCTACTGTAGCCGACGTACAGGCAACCAAAGCCTGCCTTACTGTAAGAGGTTAATCGTACGGACGCCCTGAGCCGACTGCCCGTCCTCCGCTGATGCACTGACGCGCAATAGGTAAAGACCGTTGGGGACACGCGTGCCGAGCGCTCCCCGTCCATCCCAGGTCACGGTGTTTCGACCGACAGAGCGCGAAGCCTGGGCATCAAGCACTCGAATGACACGCCCGGCGATGTTGAGGACCTCGACCCGAACCGCCGCTGCCTTCGACAGCCGGAACGAAACCTCTACCTCGCCGCCACGTGTCGCCATAGCAGTCAAGTCACTTACAACGAGCGCTCCGGTCGCTCCCGACTCTATCCGGAGTCGGAAATGACGTGGAGCGGGATTGCTGCCGGAGTTGAATGTGTAAGCCGGCGAGGTGCGCAGGTAGCACGTCTTGCCCGCGTCCATATCTTCAAGCACAATCTGGCTAGAACGAGGCACCTCACGCTGGTCCGGCGCGCTGACGACGACAACGGTGTTGGGTACATCGCATTCTACAACTACATTCCAGCTTAGAGCGTTCGACGGCGTCGCCCGAATGTCAGCCGCGTAGCGGATGGCACTGCCAGGTTTGGTGATGTACAGGTCTACTCCCGGTGACGGCTGGGGCGGCGCCTCCACCAGCAGAGCATCGTCACCGCCGCGGCTGGCGGCGCTCACACCTACGAAGTTGGCTGAATCCTGCATCTCCCCTGCCTGCGCCACAAGCTGCAGGCGCCACTCACTGTCGCCGGCCGCCCGCTTGGGCAGCGCTGAAGGCGAGGGCGCCGGCGGTGCCTGGGTCGGCGGGAGGAATAAGTAACAGTTCGTCAAAGCCCGCAACCATGCACCGGCCCAATCCGGCCACTGGGTCAATCCGGAAATGCGCGCTTCAAGGAGCTGATATCCGGTTGCAGTATCCAGGTAGATCCAGCCGTAGCTGCGTACCCACCTGCGTTTGGCGGCAGTCTCGAGGTCGACGGCCTGATTGGGGTCGTTGTTCAGACCGACCTTCGCATTTTCCCAGTTTAGCGGATTGTTCGCTGGATTGCCGATTTGGTTCCAACCTTTGGCCAATTGAAGCACCAGATATTTGTTGCCCTGCTGATCGGCCACGAAATCGGTGTCGGTGAGCATCGTGCCTGGAACATCCACATCGGTATCGGCCGGGAACTTAACCCAGTACCCGCACCCCGGCTGAACCTGCAGGAGAGAGCGATCCGACTCATTTCGATAGGACAGGTATGCGCCCTGACCGTCCTGGCCGCCTGCCGGGTCCCAGTGCCAGATACCGGCGTCGCCGGACTCGATGTCCGCAACATCTAATCCGAACACAGCCGCGGCATCCGGATCGACCGGCTTGCCCGGCACAGCCACCATCTGCAGGCCGGAACCGAACGAATTGACGAAGTTGGCGTAGGACGTGCCGCTTACCGACTGGACGTTCGGGTCGAAGTTCCCCGATGCGTCCACTGCGACAACCGCATAGTACAGAGCGGTTCCGGCCAAGGACGGGTCGTCGGTGTCAGTGTATTGCTTCCCGCTTACCGCGTCTGTAATACGCTCCACACCCTCGTCATTGATGTTTGAGAATGCTGCGGCGGAGCGATACACCTCATAATGGTCGACATCCGCGGGCGCCTGGTACGCTGTCCAGTCCAGGGCCAACGCGCCGCCGAGGTCTCCAGGTACATCCGTGACCGTCAGGTCCGTCACAGGCGCCGGCGGTGTTTTGTCCACGATTGTGGCAAGTCCGCTGCTCAAGGGCGATGTCAGCGTAATAGGCACCGGAGCTGCGTCAATGTAGCTGGCATCGGGCAGCTCCACACCAACGGTCGCGCCTATAGTAGCCTCGGTATCGGGAGCAATCTGGGCGGCTATGAGCAGGTGATACGGAGCGTAAGATGATTTCACGTTGACCGAAAGCCCCGTAAAGTCCGCTACCCCACCCGCCGGGGCCACCTGAGCGATGTCTGTGTCAACGCCCGACTCATAGATGCCGTCAGCCTTGGCATCGGTCGCGAGAATAATTGCCGGCACGTCGGTAGCAGTAGCAGTGCCTTTCATGTCCACTTTCAGGTGGGTAATGGTCGCCTCACCGTCGACAGGTGTAAGCTCAAGGGCGCCCAGCGCAACGATTTGGCTCGTGCCCGCCTCGGTAGGCGCGACGTCCGCCCCGCTTACCTGAAGGTCAGACGCGATGGGGATTTTCACGTACAGGTCCGCCGTCATTGTGTCGGCGGCGTCACTGATGTTCTTCACGCGCACGAGCACGTCCTCGTTCGCATATGTTTTGGAGTTGGGATGGGTCGACTCGGTGAAGTTACGGTTGCCCGTCGAACCCGGGAATGGGTCGCCGTCATCCCAACCGGGCCAGGCGGCGTTCTCGAGGTCCCCACGGCCGTCAGCCTGCTCCAATGTGATGAGGCGGTGAACCTCATCGGCGTTGTCAGTGTTGTCGGTGCGACGCATGTTCTCGTCAACGTGGTAAATCAGCAGCCCAGGCTCTATCAATTGCAAGTCGAACCGCAGTTCCCCCACGGCGGCCTCGCGGTTCTCCACGAGGAAGTATTCCGGATTGTCCTGGCCTTCCTTGTACAGCTTATAAGCGACAGGGTTGTCCTCAACCCGCGGGATTGACTCCGACATCAGATTCGTCGAGGGGCGGTTGAGTGGGATCCAGCCCAGTTCCTTCTTGGACCAGGCGCAGAAATGCTGGGGCACGGCGCCTGTCCCGTCTCCGCCGTAAATCCCGCCGGACACGCCGGACATAAGGGCCCAGTTACCAAGGCCCGCCGAGCTGTAGTCTATATCGTACAGGTCCGGAAGGCCGAAAGTGTGCCCGAACTCGTGGCAGTAAACGCCGATTGTGCTCGCGTCACCCTCCCCTGAACTCCACTCCGGAGTTAGGTTGTATATCCACCTGGAATGGATGACTTATGAGACCAGATGTCACCGGAATCACCGGTTACAGCTGCGTCCGGACCGGCGTGGACGACCGCGTAGGCATCCACCACGCCATCGTGGTCATAGTCATAGTTGCTGAAGTCAATCTCGTCGTCCGCCGCCTCGACGGCGTCGCGTGCCAATCCCTGGGCGTTTTGGGGGAAGCTCCCCAATCCGTATTGGTCATTCACATAGTACTCATAGGTCTGGGGGGCGCGATACCATCCTGCAGTGGCGCCTTGCTTATCCGACGGAGCATCTCCAACATTGGCCCCGAAGTCGAAGGTCCCATAGGAGTTCTCGAGGTAGAAGTCCCGCATACTGCCGGTCGGCCATACGCCGCCGACGCTGTCCAGCATGTCAATGAACTCCTGGCGGGGACGGGAAGCCTCATTGTCCTCGAAGTCCACCAGGATAACGATGGCCTTCATCGTGCCCGAAACCTTCCTTGTGGTCCGCTCTCCGGTTTCGAACCCCCGGACCCGAGCCAACTTAAGCCTCGCAGCCAGAGCCTGCAACTGCCCGGTGGCCATCATCCGCCGGAGCAAGTCCGGGTGAGGGGGCACCATACATGTTCCGTTGCCGTGAGGGCTTACGGAGGCGAAATCCAGTTGGACGTCTCCAACCGTCACGGAACGAACGGGACTCGCGGCGTTTCCTTGAGTTACGGGGAGCAGAATCAGCAGAAGGGTGGCAAGCGTTGCACCGACCAACATTGTGGCGCCGTACTTCTTAGTCATGGCACGAGCCTCCCTGACACACACATGGACCGCCTCCCCCGACGGTGTAATCCATCCGGCGGTCACGCGTCATACGGGGCCTGATGTAATTGCTGTAGGTTACCAGATTC
>JALGUK010000279.1 GCA_029820875.1 Candidatus Zipacnadia bacterium | reverse complement strand
GGCGGCAGGGTCACCCATTTGAGTGCATCCTTTGACATCTCAACCCGTAGCGATGAGACGGGATTCCCGTTGACGCGCCCTGCAACCATCACTTCGGGAGCGCTCATCTCAAATTCGCTCCAGAGGTGATACGTGAGACTCGCCGTCGCAATGCCCCCGCCGCGGGGGGCCATGTCCAGGACCTCCTTTTGACCGTCCCATCGCATCTTCAGAAAACCCGTGATGCGTGCATCGTCAATAAACTTCAGCCCGTCGAATGCCTCCACGTATTCGTAACGCCCTTGCTTATCACCGGCGACCTCAACCGGTTGCCCGGGGGAATAGTCGGCGCTCGGCAGCGGCAGGCCCTCCGTTCCCATCTGTTTTACCTGCCGCCGGACCTCCATCACCCAACCGCGCCACTTGGTGATTCGCGGGTCGTCCCAGTCTCTCCAGGTCAGGGTTCCGCCGTGGATTGGGTCGGTCGCAAAAAAGAACATCGGAATGTTGAACTCGCGGCAGACGTCCACCTGGTCCTGCGACGATTCCCACGACGCCACCCAATCACTCGCGTTTAGGCACGCGATTACCGGCTTGCCCTCCACCATGTATTTCATCAGGTACTTTCGGAAGTCCTGAGTCCCATACCCGTACGGATCAATGATCCACCCGTCCGCCCGCATCTTTGGATGTGGCACGTCATACGGTGTCATCCACTGGTACACCGCCAGTCCGGGGTACCTCCTCTTCACGTGGTCATACAGTCGGTTGAGCACCTCCAGCCCGTTGTTCCACGTGACGTTCTCCTCGTTGAGCGATATTGCATACACATCATCCAGGTCAAGTGCATCCAGGAGCTTGTCCGTGTTGGCGATATATTCCTCTATCGGCCGGGACATGCTCACTCGGTCGAATGTGTAGATAAGCACGAGGTTCCGCTTCCCCTTGGCCCGTGTCTCATGGAGCATCTTCCTGTAATTCTCGGCCTGTTTAGGGCTTTCGGGAGTGAAGAACTTATACACACTGAAATCGCAGAAGTCGAAACAATTCCCGTAAATGCCGATGTCCGAATGGTCAAGCTGTGCCGGCGCGTCCCCTCTCGCCATACCGCTCCCTGCTGTCACCATCATCAGCAAGTAAATAAACAATGCTTTGTCCCCCATAAGTCTCGCCTCTTTTCCGTCAATTCGCTTTATGACTTTCATAACGTTCGTTATGGCATGTTCCGTCCACTCTTGCCCGTAATCCTTCTTCTCTCCAAAACTACTTGGCCCCTCAAGCCTTAGCGCTTACTTGCCGATATGCAACCGACGGGGGAGGAAGGAGGAACAATGGTCACATCGCGGCTCTCATACTCGCAAGTCGCACAGCCGCTGTGCGGGAAAATGGGCTCCTGTGGTTCCCGAGCCTGCTTGATATTTGGTAGCAAGGACGCTACCGCAAAGCTCAAGGAGGAAAACACCTATGGCTCTCAGGATTAACCAGAACATTACGGCGATGACTGCGCAGCGCAATCTTGCCCTGACCGATGGACGCCTCGCCAAGGCTCTTGAGCGCATAAGCTCAGGCCTGAAGATAAACAGCGCTGCGGACAACCCGTCGGGCCTTGTGATTTCTGAGGTATTGCGCGCTCAAGTTTCTGGTATAGGTGTCGCCATTGCCAACACCAGCAAGGGCGTCAACATGATTAAAACCGCCGAGGGTGCGCTCAATGAAGTGCACTCCCTGCTGCGTCAGATGCGCGACCTCGCGGTCGACGCCGCTAACGACGCCACTAATGACGCGACTACTTTGGCTGCCCTCCAGGCCCAGATAAAGTCGGCTATCAGCAGTATCAACCAAATCGCCTCTACCACCAAGTACGGCAGCAAGACCCTTCTCGACGGCAGTGCCGGCACAACGGCTACTGTCCTGGACACAACGAACATCGCCTCAGCCCAGGCCGTCAGCACCACCCCCACAGGCTACATTGACATTGACGTCACCACGGCAGCCACAAAGGCTACACATGATGGCACAAACACCTATACCGCCGCTACCGATAATCTTGACAACGGCGGTACTATAACCATCAACGGTTACGCCATCGGCGGCACTTGGACAACTTCCGACACCGTCCAGGATGTCATAGACGCCATTAATGCCATGACGGCGACTACGGGTGTCTCTGCTAAATGGGATACCGACCATGTCGAACTGAACCAGACGGGCTGGGGTAGCGACAACAAGATTATCTATGTGGAAAGCGCTGACATCCTCAACGGCGGGAGTACCGCCGTCCAATCCGGTGTGGATGCCGCTGCCACTATCACCTACGGCGACTCCACCACATCTACATTTGACCAAGGCACCGGTCTTGCGCTGCAAAACGCCGAGGGTATGACCATCACCCTCACTGAAGCGGGTAACGATACAAGTGCCGATCCCCAGGATGCCATCTACGTCACTCAGGGGAATCTGACCTTCCAGACCGGTCCGTATGCAGGCGACACCATGAGTTCTTCGATACCCAGCGTCGCCGCCACTAACCTTGGCACTACCGGCACAGTCGCCTCGATTGACGTTACTACCACCAGCGGCGCCACCCAGGCCATCAAGATCCTTGATGAGGCCATTGACCAGATCTCTACAATCCGGTCCGACCTTGGTGCTTTCCAGGCCAACCAGCTCGAAAGCAATCTCCGGTCACTCGGTATTACGCGCGAGAACTTGGCAGCATCTGAAAGCTCCATCCGTGATGCGGATATCGCAGAGGAAGTTGTCAACATGACCCGCGAGCAGATTCTTTTGCAGTCCGGCACGGCCATGCTTGCCCAGGCGAATATAATTCCTCAGGCCGTCCTGTCCTTGCTCAGGTAGTCCCATCCAATTAGGGGCGTCCGGTCACCCCGGACGCCCCGTTTGGATGTTCTTGGGTGCGCCATGGCGCCGGTAGTGCCGGAGGTATAAACAGGAGGACGTTCTGTGCGTGGTACCACAGCGGTTGACGGTATCATCTCCGGTTTTGATACTACCGCCATCATCAACGAGTTGATGTCAGCCCGGCAGGCCGCTGTCACCCGGTTGCAGAGTCGCCAGGCGGATTACACTAACAAGCTCACTGCCTGGGAAGCTGTCAACACCAGCCTCCTCGCGCTCAAGACACCTTTCCCAAGGTTGCGACCAGTAGCGACACATCGTTGTTGACCGCCTCCGCAACCCCCTCTGCTGCACCGATGACGGCTGATGTCGTCATTAATAAGCTGGCTCAAGCCCATAAAATATCGTCCGGCACCCAGGCGGATTCCGCCGCAGCCCTCGGGCTTTCGGGAGATATTATTATCAATGGCCAGGCTGTCAATGTGACAGCCGGAGACAGTCTCTCCACCATACGCACCAAGATTAACGATGCCGATGCCGGTGTCATCGCCTCCCTTATAACGGTCTCCGACTCCGAC
>JALGUK010000278.1 GCA_029820875.1 Candidatus Zipacnadia bacterium | reverse complement strand
TCCCTGGGCCATTGAGCACTCCATCCATCAGATAAAAGACATCCCCAACATCTGGTTTGACACCGCTGCAGTGTGTGCAACCGAGGTGTTTAACTTCTTGATTGACGCAGTTCCCGAGGACCACATTCTGTTCGGTACGGATTCCCTCTCGGCGGGCAATCTTCGGGGCAAGTATATCTGGTACGGCTACGCCTGGAATGATGTCGGGCAGGGGTCCATCCCGATGCCGCACTGCGAGGCGACGCTCACTTACGTCCAATACGAGTCGCTGCGGGCCTTGCGATATGCGATACAACGACATGGCTGGAGTAAGCGGCAGGTTGAGGCGCTCTTTTTTGACAATGCAGTGCGGCTTATTCATGGAGAGGACAAGCTAAAGCACATGCGATGATAGACACGCTCGATGCTAAGAAATCTCCGGCGGGCCTCTGGAGACGGCCGAAAGCTATTCTGAAGGCTCGGTGTCGTGCCATTCGGATTCTCGGTGTCGTGCCATTCGGATTCCGTGGAGCCGGTTCCCCAGCCGGTCATGATGCCGTGGACGATCTCTGTGCGGGTTTGTGGATTCGTATGGTAGGCCTCGCTCAACCGGGTCAGCAGTCTGTTAATCTCGGGGTCTTGCGTGAGGCTGTACACCGGATAGGCTCCCGCCCCCAGGGTAGTGCAGGTTAAGACCTCCGCGTGGCACAGATGCACCACGGCCTCTTCCACCTGATGGAGGTCGGCGCCGATGCGCCGTGCAATGCCTGCCGGAGTATCCGCCGTATCGGGGTTTGCCTGAAAATAGAGTGCTACCACAAGGCACATGATCCGGTCGGCTATCCGGCGCGCAAACTGACGCAATTCTTTATCCAGGCTCATGGCATCCGGCTCGAGGTTCTCTTCCTGTTGTCCTTCCCCGGCGCTTAATCCGTCATCACTCATGCTTCTCCCCCTCGAAATCAAATATGGGTTGCTCGCTCTTTACCCCCCGTAGGGCGCAAGTGTCTTGGAAGCTTTTGTCAACGTCTCGTAGCCGCTCTTTGTGACCAGCACCACGTCCTCTATACGGACTCCACCCCAACCGGGGATGTAAATTCCAGGCTCGACGGTGATGACCATACCAGGTTGCAGAATCTGTACACTTCCGGCGACGTGGGGAAGCTCGTGGACGTCCATCCCCACGCCATGTCCAACGCTGTGCCTGAAGTATTCTCCGTACCCTGCATCGGAGATAACCTTACGGGCAGCGATATGGACCGAAGAGGCCGATACATTTGGACGAATCTCCTCCTTGGCGGCCTGCTGTGCCCGCAGGACGATATCGTATATCTCCCGTTGCTAGTATCAGGCTGCGCCGCCCGAGCTTGCGCGTGCCCGGCTGGGCATGAGGGAGAGCACTGCGAGGGCCGCTTGCGACTATCGGGTCGAACGAAACATTCTCCGCCCCACGGCGTATCAGGCGATAAATAATCTCGGCAGCCACATCGCGCTCGCGCATATCGGGGTGCAGGTCAGCGATGATCTCCTCGACTACCCGATCGGTTAGGCGAACCGCCCGCCTGATTGCAGCAATTTCCTGGTCATCTTTAATCATCCGCGAGTGCTCAATGAGATCGGTGCCAAACAGCTTCCAACCTTTGAGCCTCCTGCGCATTTTCCGATGCTGCTTGAAAGAGACCGCGTCGGCCTCAAATGCAATACATTCGCCCTTGCGCGCCTGGAGAATATCGAGCGCTGCGTCAAACGGCTGACCCTGCGCCGACACTATCCGCAACGGGGGCGCCTGTTCGAGGGCTTGCAGATGGTACCGGGAATCCACCACAAGCGTTGCGCCCCGTCGTTGATGGACGATTACGGCCCCCGCCGTGCCGACAAAGCCGCTGATGTAAGCGATGTTGGTGAGGTCAATGAGCAATAAATGATCTATGTCCAGTAGGCGCATCTGCTCATGGAGCCGCTTCAGGCGTTTCTTATAAACGTTCATCGGCGCATCTTCTCCACAATGTGCTTAGCCGCGTGCAGGCCCAGCACGTAGCTCATCCATCCGAATCCCGCAATCTGTCCATACGCCACATCTGAGGTCACAGAATGGCGACGAAATGGCTCACGTGCATGAATATTGCTCAAGTGCACTTCGATGGTCGGCAGCCGGATGGCTTCAATGGCATCGCGTATCACCACGCTGTAGTGCGTGTAGCCCGCCGGATTGATGACAATGGCATCAGCCCAGCCATAAGCGTTGTGAATGGCCTCGACAATCTCCCCCTCACGATTGGACTGGAAAAAGCGCACCTCGATATCCAGCTCCTGTGCCGCCTCGAGAATCTTCTCGTTTACCTCTTCGAGGCTCTGGCTGCCGTACAATTCCGGCTCGCGCAAGCCGAGAAGATTGAGATTTGGGCCATGTATAACGCTGACTTTTATCATTTGCTTTTTATTTGCCCTCCCAGCGGGTTACGGCTGGCTCAGCGGTTGAATTAAGGCCTGGATGCGGCATTAATGAGTTCTTCCGCCTCCTTCTTCGCCGCTCGCACCGCCGACTCCTTGTAAGATTGATCTTCTCCCATCACTTGCAGCACCGGTCGCATTGCTTCATACTTGCGCAGGTATTCATCCGCCCGTTCCATCGTTGCTCTGAAATGGCTTGCCGCCTGCTGTTTCCGGCCCTGGCTCAGCAGCAGCTTGCCCAATCTCAAATGTGCGAGCACAAAAGTGTCATCCGGAAGTTCTGTAACGCCTTTTACGCGCTCGTAGGGACTTTCCTCAATCTCCACTACCCGCTCATAGGCTGCAACGGCAGCCTCTTTGTCTCCCTGAGCTTGCTCGATGTCACCCAGCGCCAGATAAGCTCTTGCGAAGTGAGGATGTCGTTTGACCGCCTCCGTTAAAGCTTGCCGGGCCAAGGCAGGGCGTCCGATGTCTGCCTGCAGGCGCCCCAGAGAAAACCAAGGTTCGGGGTCTGTCGGCATACGCGAGGCAGCCCGTCGGAGATGCTGGACTGCTTCTTGTGCGGCCGCCCCATCTCCAGCTCGAGCCAACGCTCCGTAGAGTTTGCCAAGCTCCAGGTGGGGTTCGGCCCTGAGAGAGTCCAGCCTACAGGCTTGCTCGGCAGCCTCAATTGCGGGGGAGATGTTCCCCAGCGTGGCCAGCCGCTGGCCTCTCGCGAGAGCACCGTCTGCCGCCAGTGCCGCGACCGTGGGGATTGCCGACAGGCATATCAACGACCATATAGTCCACAGCATCCATAGCGGAAAGCTTCGAGCACTGTCATCGTATGTTTCCTGAGCTGGCGCGCAAGCCGCCATAGACGCCCCCGCAACACCGAACAGGGTTATAAGTAGCCCGGGAATCTGCCAGTCGTAGTCTACAAGCACATGCAGCATGGATGCCAGTACACCCGCTCCTAAGCCCATCGTCAAGGCCTTCTGCAACTGCGTCTGTTGTTGTTCCCCCTTGCGCCAAGCCGCCCGGAGCGAGAGCGCAAGGAAGCCAAGAAGTGCAAGCGCGGACGGGATGCCGGACTCGGCAGCGGTCTGAAGATAGTCGTTATGTCCTGCCCGGGTGAATCCGCCGATAGCGAAAAGATTGTAGACGTTCTCGAACGTCCCAGGGCCCCATCCAAGGAGCGGCCTCGCCAGCGCCATCCGAATCGTGGTGCGCCACACGAGGGCCCGATGTTCACCCGAATGAGCCTCCGAGCTTGTTGCACTCGACACGCGCCCTCGAACCGATGGGAGCACAATCAATCCGGGCAAAAGCAATACCAGAAGCCCGGCTGTCGCCGCCACGCGCCAGTTTCGGCGCAGACTGCCGAGACCGGCCGTTGCGAGCATCGCGGCAAAGCACGCAAGCAGCCCACCCTTGGAGCCTGTTGTGCCGAGCGCGAGCAGAAGCAGCAGCACCCCGAAACCCGCAGCCGCGCGATGACGCCATTCATTGAGGGAGGCGCTAAGCAGCGCCGCAGCGGGAAGAATCAGTACCAGAGCGCCTGCGAAAACGTTCGGGTTCAGGAATGTCGAGAAGACCCGCCAGTTCACCTGCATCTGTACCGCTTCAGGGCCGTGGCCTCTAAAGGCGAGAAGAACCTGGTTGAGGCCGTAATCGTGGATGGCTGTTCCGACGGTTGCCATGTATTGCCGCAAACCTATAACGGCGGCGAGGGTGCCTGCGGCCAGCATGGCTCCTACCGGCCAGAGCGCCAGTCGTCCCGGAAAAAGACGGCGTATCAGCCAGAAGACCACAGCCCCGTCGACAAGTACCAGAACGCGGACCAGGCTGGCATGTTTGTATACCGAAGGAATCGTCGCAGCCGCCGAGAGCACAATAAATGCAGCAAGCGCCCAGTCCACGGCGGCCAGACGAGGCCTAAGAGCCATCTTACGCAGGTGTAGCAAGGCAAATACGGTTGCCAGGACAACGGCGAGGTGTGTCAGGAGCTGAGGGGAGAGATTTCGCCCGCCCAGGCCGAGCGGTGCAGCGAGCAGGACGCCAACCACCGCAACCCGCGCGATAAGCGCCATCGGATGAGGCGCTGCGCTGGCGGGCGCAACCCGCGCGATAAGCGCCATCGGATGAGGCGCTGCGCTGGCGGGTGCTTGCTTACGTCGTGCCTGTTTGCGCTTGTTTGCCGGCATGATTCAGACCCTACGGTCCTCAGATGCTCTGTTGAGGTATCCGGTGAATCGCGCGCATCGCCCGGACGGCTCTGCGCAGTAGTTCGCCACCGATAATAAGAGAAGCTCTCGCCACGACGCCCGCCCCGATGACAGCCTTCTCCAGCGGACGCATCCAGGACGGCCAGCGTCCCACAAAATGCTTCAAGTAGAGACGATACATACTCCTGTGGGCCTGAGCCACCATAGGG
>JALGUK010000277.1 GCA_029820875.1 Candidatus Zipacnadia bacterium | reverse complement strand
TACTTGTCGAGCTTGGCATTGCCGTTGCGGATGGTGAATATCAGCAGGCCCTTCTCGGCGAAATTCCCGAGGCCGAAGTCGGTGACGTCCCACCCGAGCATGTTGTCCCTGATTTCATCGTACTCGTGCCCCTTGGCCTCCCAGTCCTCGGGGCTCCAGGTGGCGAAGGGAGGCAGATGGAAGTTCATCCGGCGGGAGAATTCAAGCCCATCGCGGATAATCCGGTTAATCTCGGATCTCTTCATTGTGATTACCTCGCTAGTATGTGATTCACGCACTTTTCAAGCGGGAGGTCATATCATTCCTGCCCGTTGAACGGCGGTGTCCGCCTCACGATTTGCCGTATCGTTCAATCCTCACCCGGGCCGTCTGGGCATGGGCGAGCATGTTCTCGAGCTTGCACTGTCGTTCGGTCACCTCGGCAATCTCGACGGATGCTTCAGGGGTAACCCGCTGGTAGGTGCATGTCTTGAGAAACTTGCCCACCCAAACCCCTCCGGTGTAGCGGGCCGCACGGCTGGTGGGGAGGATGTGATTGGTACCGATGGTCTTGTCGCCGTAGGCGACCGTCGTCTCCTCCCCGATAAACAAAGACCCGTAGTTGGTCAGGTTCTCGAAGAAGTAGTCGATATCGCTTACGTGAAGCTCGAGGTGTTCCGGCGCGTAATCGTCGCTGAGGGCGACGGCCTCCTCGGGCGTCTGCGCGACCATGACGATTCCGTTTGCTTCCCAGGATTGGCCGGCGATGTCCCTCGTCGGCAGTGTCTGGAGCTGCTTGTTCACCTCGGCTATCGCCTTTTGGGCGAACTCTTCGCTGAAACAAATCAAGCAGATGCCGCTGTTGGGGTCGTGCTCCGCCTGGCCCAGCAAATCGCAGGCAACCAGCGCGGGGTCCGCCTCGTCATCGGCGATAATCAGTATTTCCGTGGGGCCTGCAAGAATATCTATGCCGCAACGGCCGAATAGCTGCCGTTTGGCCTCGACAACGTACTTGTTGCCCGCACCGCACAGCACATCTACAGGCTCGACCTCTCCCATCCCAAACGCCATCAGCGCCATCGCGGGCACACCGCCGAGCACGAAAATCGCATCCGCCCCGGCCTTGGCCATCGCATTTATGGTCGCCGGATAATACCCTTGACCTTTGACCGGCGGCGTGCAGGCGATGACCGTTCCGACGCCCGCCACCTTTGCGGGGATGATGCTCATCTGGGCCGAGCCGAACATGGGATACCTGCCGCCCGGGATGTAGCTCCCGACCGCGTTGACGGGGATATGCTTGTGGCCCAGTATTACGCCCGGCCGGATTTCCACCTCCAGAGGCAGCATGGTCTCGAGCTGTGCCTTGGCGAACTCACGCACGTTCGCCTGGCAGTAGTCCGTATCCTTGATGGCCTGGTCGGAGAGCCGGGAGATAGCCGTCTCAATTTCCTCCGGCGTGAGTCGAAAGCTGGGTGGATTCCAGTCGTCGAACTTCGTACTGTACTTACGCACGGCGTCCATGCCATTCCGCTCGAGGTCAAGCAGCATTTCCGAAACCACGCGTGCCGTCTCAGGGTCCTGCTCGAACAGCCTGTGTCCGCCACTCTTGACGGTCTTCATACCGATTTCCCTCCGTTCAGCCTCGGGAACCGCGTCCTTCAATACCCGACCCGTCGTTGCGGCCAAGCAGCCGGGGGGATGCAGGGGCATCATCTTCAGTCTGGCAAGTGCGCTTTAGCCTTCAGTCTGGCAAGTGCGCTTTAGCGGCTGAACACTTAAAGCCCCAGCAGTTTTTCGGCGTTCTGGTGCGTAATCTTTTCATATGCCGTCCTGCTGATGTGGCCTTCGTCCACAGCGGTGTTCAGTAGCTCCACCTGCGGCGTCTCCTGCCCGGGCCGACAGATGTCCGTGCCGAAGAGCAACCTGTCCTGGAACTCCTCCATGAACCAGTACCCGAACTCCGGGTCCCGGCTCAGGGCATTGTACCCGCTGCCGGCGGAGATGTCGCCCCAGAGATTGTCGTACTTGCGCAAAAGCTCGAGCAGCCGCCCGCCCTCGCGCACCGGCCCCTTGGGATAGCCCATCCATTCCTCTTCGGTCACGCCGCCGTCAATCGCGGTCCAGAAGGCCATCGAATGGCCGAGGAACTGCAGGCGGGGGAACATCTGGAGGACCTTTTCGAGCTTGGGCAACCCGATTTGGTCCACCAGGCCGTACATTCCGCGGTCCGCGCTGGCCACGTGAAAAATCATCGGCAGACCGGCCTTCTCAATGTGCGAAAGCATGTTGAGGACCCGGTCGTCGTCCCACCAGAGGTTGGCGCACATCTCGCCGACGCCCTTGCAGCCCAGGGACTTGTAGTGCTCGAGGGTCGGGGTGAAGTCGACATTTGCATTGTTGTAGTAGTAGCGGGGATCCAGATTGCAAAACGGGATAATCCGGTCCGGGTACTTGGCCGCCATGTCCAGGACATTCTCGTTGGTCTGCAGAATCGGCCCCAACTCGTGATGCAGAAGCGGCAGCACCACGCCTTTGTCGATGCCCGCCTCATCCCACATGCCGATGAGTTCCTCGGGGCTGGTCCAGGAGCTGATAGCACGCTGGGCCGGGTCATTGAGCATGAGCGCGTGGCTGTGAATGTCAATCAGCATATCGGAGTCATCTCCTCAACCTGTCTGCCAAGTTATGAACGATGTCTACAGCTTTTTTTCCACACAGGGGCGCGGATTGCCTTCCGCCTCGAGGGAACAATTTCACCTTGTCATTCTGAGGCGCAAAGCGCCGAAGAATCTCGTTGTTAGACGCGCCTCGATGTGGGAACGGCGAGATTCTTCGCACCCTACGGGCGCTCAGAATGACACAAGTGATGAGGGCTGCGACATGCACTCCAACGGCAGGGGCGAAGTGAGTAATCGCAATTCAACCAGCCGCCAGCGCGAACAGGCCGTCCGCCGCCCTGAGCACTCGCTCGCGTTCCACCAACCCCTCAACGAGCCTCCAGGGAAGCATACTGGAGCCGCAGCGCGCACCAAGAAGCGCTCCGGCAACAGCGCCGTTCGTATCCGTGTCGCCGCCCTTGCTTACAACCGTGACGAGGCCCTCCTCAAAGTCCTCAAACTGCATGAGCGCAGCGAAAGCCGCCTTTGTCGTCAGAATCGTGTACCCCATGTCCCAGCCGTCCAGCTTCATGTCCGCAAGCGCCTCCGTTTCCACCGCATCAAGCGCTTGTTCCAGCTCGCTGTCGTGCCCGTCAACGGCGGCCTTGGCCTGGACCAGCGGGTCCGATTCGCCTCTTACAAGAGCGGCTATCGCGGTGTTGACCGCCACGCAACTCCAGGTGCAACGCGGGTCATAGTGCGTGATTTGACTCGTGACGATGGAATCCTCAACGAGACGCTGCTGGTCCCGCCAGTGCAGAAGCGCAATGGGCGCGCACCGCATGACCGCCCCGTTACCGGCTGACCGCTTCCCGCTTCTCTCCCACGCCAGCCTGCCGGCGTCAAGTGGCTTCTCCCCTGCCTCGAGCAAGTTCAGCGCCTCCCAGGTCAACCTTCCTATGCCGCGGCCGTCGGTCCTCTTCCAGTGGAGAAACGCCTCTGCAATCGCATCCAAGTCCACCTTCCCCTGCGCGATGATTGCCTCCGCCATTGCGAGCGCCAGGGAGGCATCGTCGGTGAATTCGCCCAGTTGGAAGCCGGCAGTCGGATGGTAATCCCGCACCGTGCCGTAAAGCTCGGCCACTTGTTCCTCTTTTATGCCCTCCACTGCGGCACCCAAGGCATCCCCAATGGCCAGGCCGAGCAGGCAGCCGCGGAAACGGTCGCGAATTTGTTCTCTGTCAGCGGTTTTCACTTGTGATTCCTCCCGTCTGTCAGCATTGCCAGAAAATTGCTCGGCAACCTCTTTCTCATTCGCAGCTTTCGTGTTATTCTTTTGTCCGACCCCGCTTTAGGCTTTCTGCAGGAGCAAACGGTTTGTGAACCATGCACTCTTCCAGGTCGACATAGGCTTCTGGGACGCCGTCCTGGTTGTAGGGGTCGGGATTCAGGTCACCGTACTGGCCTATGTATACGACCCGCGCTGGAAAGCATTCGTCTACTCGCTGCCTGTTCCCTTTACTTTTGCGACGCTCGCGGTAGGCCGCCCCGTGGACGCGACCAACGCCCTGGCGGTTCCGTTGCTGCTGCTTTATATCAACGGCGTGCGCTGGCTCCACACGCGCCTGCGCGTGCCGATTATCCCCTCGATTGTGATTGCGGCCGGCGGCTACTGCACCGTGGGAGCGCTTGCAGCCCCACTGGTGTCGCCTTGCAGTGAGACGGCCTTCTGGAGCGCGGCTGGTCTGAACCTGGTGCTCGGGTGGCTCATCTTCAAGTTGACTCCACCACGCGCCGAGGAGGGCCACCGAAGCCCGTTGCCCATTCCTGTCAAGCTGGCGGCCGTCACGGCGGTCATCCTCGGGCTGATGATGCTCAAGAGGCTGCTTGCCGGATTCACCACGGTCTTCCCCTTCGCCGGAGTCGTTGCGGCATATGAATCGCGCAAGAGCCTGTGGACGATGTGCCGCCAGGTTTCTGTAATCATGCTCTCGCTTACGCCGATGATAATGTTGATTCATGCAACCCAACGCCCGCTGGGCATCGGCACGGCCCTGGTGCTGGGATGGCTCGTGGAGTTGCTGATACTCGGGTACTTCACCCATCGGATTATGCGCGTCGAAGCGCCTTACGGCGAAGCCGACCGGGTCGAGGCCGATAACAGGATTTACTCCGCGCGCGAGGAAACTGTCCCGCGACCACAATCCAATAACCGTCCCGAGGAGCGTTGAAATGCTACAGTTGACCCCTGAACTCGAAAAACGAGTCGAAGACCTGATTGCGAAGATGACCCTGGAGGAGAAGTCCGCTCAGATAACCGCCGTGGGTATCGAAGAGTTCATGGAGGGCGACAAGCTCTCCGAGTCCAAGATGGCGGAGTTGCTCAAGCACGGCGCCGGGCAGATAACCCGCATC
>JALGUK010000276.1 GCA_029820875.1 Candidatus Zipacnadia bacterium | reverse complement strand
ACCGATATCGTCCAGCCCTCCTGGGGGACGATGTAGGCCACAAGACGTTTGTCACCGGGACTGTCTTCGCGTAGGACTATCGCGGCTTCCTGTACGCTGGGATGCCGGCCCAGGGCTACTTCGATCTCGCCGGGCTCGACGCGGAAGCCGCGAATCCCCTGTCTCGACCACTCTGGCAGGCACGTTCCTAAGCTGGAAGACCACCTGAAATAGCGGCGTCCGGCTCGGATCGCGCTCCGGCTGGAGCCGTTCAATCAGTTTTTGAAAAGGCAGTTCCTGGTGGGTCAAGGCGCCAAAGACTACCTTACGTACCTGTCCCAACAGCTCGCGGAAGGTCAGATCGCCGTTCAGATTCGTGCGCAGTACCAATGTGTTGATGAACAGACCAATTAGTGTCTCTATCTCCAGGCGATTACGGCCGCTAAATGGACCAGCCATCAAACACGATGTGATGCAGTGTAAGAAGCAATATGTGTTCCTCGGTACTCATCCGCAGCAGGCGGCCCCGCAGGAGGGGTCCGTTGGCGAGGTCGAAGGCAGCCCGTGTCTCCTCGACGGCCAGCGCGTGGGCCTGATCATCCCTGTCTTCCTCCGATAGTCCACTAAGGTCAAGCACCTCCAACGCTACCGGGAAAGGCTTGTGCATAGTCTGAACCAATTCCCCGGCTTGCAGCGAGAAGGTGGTTCGCAGCGCTTCGTGCCGGCGCACGATCTCGCTGAGACTGCTTTCGAGCACTGTTGGATTCAGTGGGCCGATAAGACGAAGAAAAGCTGGGCGATGATAAGCCCCACTGCCCCGCTCGAACTCCTCAAGAAACCAGATGCGCTCCTGGGCAGGCGACGCGGGGGTTGCTGTCTGTCCCGCAGGCCGGGGTGTGATCCGCGCTCCGGACTTGCTGGAGGTCCTATATCGAGTGATGTTCTCGGCAAGGAGATGGCTCTGAGGCTCTTGCGGTGTATCTTGTCCATTTGTATCCCCGTCTTCACACATCTCGAGCCCGCCTTGATAGGAAGTCATCAATCTTGATGGCGAGACCGGCAATTGTTGGCGTCTCGAAAAAGTATATCAACGGAAGTTCAACTTGTGTGGCGTCGCGGACACGCGAGATTACCTGGGCGGCCAGAATGGAGTCTCCTCCCAGGTCGAGGAACTTGTCGTGGATGCCAACCTCTTCCAGGCCCAGCACCTGGGCCCAGATGTCAGCCAACAACCCCTCAGTGGCTGTACGGGGGGCCATGAACCCCGCCTTCGGTCCTGCTTGCTCCTGCCCCAGTTTGCCCAGCCCAAGCTTCTCCGCTAAGCCTATGCGTTGCAGCTTGCCCGTCGGGCCTTTGGGTATCTCATCAACAATGACCACCGTCCGTGGCACCTTGAAATCCGCAAGTTGCTTGGCGGCGAACTCTTGAATCTCCAGTTGCGTGACAGTTGCACCATCGTGCAGGACAACCGCAGTTGCCACATCCTCACCCAGTCTCTCATCCGGCACCGCGAAGGTGACCGCTTGCACCACCGCCGGATGGTGTAACAATACCTCGTCCACCTCCCGCGGGGAAATCTTCTCACCGCCCCGGTTGATTATTTCCTTTATGCGGCCTCTGATGAACAGGTAGCCCTCCTCGTCCATGTACCCCTCGTCACCAGTCCGAAACCAACCATTGGTGAAAGCAGCTTTGTTGGCGGCAGGGTTGTTTTCGTAGCCACCGGTGATGTTCGGTCCACGAACTACGATCTCCCCCACCTCGCCTGCTGGCAGAAAGTTATCGGCCTCGTCCATAACGCTGACCTCTGGACCAGCAGCCACACCAACTGAACCAGGCTTGCGCTCACCGGGTGGCAGTGGATTACTCGACATCTGGTGGGCTGCCTCGGTCATGCCGTAAGCCTCAATCACAGGTGCACCAAATACATCCTCCAACTGCGCCATCACCAGCGGCGGCATCGCGGAAGACGAGGAACGGATAAAGCGCAGAGAAGAGCGGCTAATTACATCGCGGTTGGCCTCGGCCCGCCCTACAATTGCCTGGTGCATCGTTGGCACTGCGGTATACCAGGTCGGACGAAACTCCGATAGCCATTCAAAAAACTTGGGCGCATAGAAACCCGGCGTGCACACTATGCTCGCCCCGGCGGTTAACGAGGCGAGCACGGCGGCAATTAGGCCGTGAATGTGAAACAGCGGCATTATGTTAAGACATCGGTCCTCACGAGTCAGCCGGAGGGCACGTTGCACATTACGAGCCGAGGTACAGATGTTGGCATGAGTCAGCGGAACAAGCTTGGGCCGCGAGGTCGTCCCCGAGGTGTGTAGTACCAGCGCTACATCGTCCGGCTGGGCGAAGCCCCCTTGTATCGGATCCAATCCGGTATCGCCCTCCAATGCAAAGACCCCGGCCACTCCGTCTGGCTGGGATGTAAGCTCGATGAGCGGAATCTGCTTAGCGCGAGCGACAGCTATGGCCGGGGAATCTTCTTGAGACTGAACGATAAGGGCACGGGCGTTAAGGTCAGACAGATAGAAGTCAAGTTCCGCTTCTCGGTAGGCTGGGTTCAGCGGTGCACACGTTGCCCCCGCTGCCACTGCCAGGAATGCCACTGCCAAGTCGGGCCCGTTGGGCAGCAGCATTGCCACCCGATCATCACATCCCAACCCCATTGCGTTGAGTCTACTGACTGTGCGGGCAGTTTGCTCATACAGCCTGCCGTACGTTAATGGGCTCCGGCGCAGCGCAATAATCGCTGTTGCATGGGGAGTCTGTTGCGCCTGCCTGTGTAACAAGGCACCGACAGATGCAGCAGCGAGAGGAGCGGAGGCGCTTTTCAAGGGAGTATTCTCTGACATTTCCACCACCACCGAGCAGATTCACATCTCTCATAAGTAGTACGACTTGCTATGTTCCTTTTGCAGGCACGAATAGCAAACCCGGGCTCCCTGCGCTGCTTTCCCACGGTGGCCCGAGCTTCACATACGCTCGCAGTTGTGATGCAATCCCGTTCCACTACTGTTCATTCCTTGCCTCCTGAACCTCTAATGCACGGGATTCCCCGCCCGATTATAGCGTGACTGCAGGGGAGCAGTCAAGCGGCTATTCAGAGTTCTGCCGCCGTGCACGTCATTACCAACCACTCGCCCTGGCTGTCCTCGTAGCTGCCGCGCATACGAAAGCCCAAGGACTCGTAGAGACTACGTGCAGCCACGTTGTCGAGACGAACTTTCTGCAATCTCGCCCGCCAGCGGCCGCGCCAATCCGACGCCCCTGCTCATACGCCGTCTCCCGGAGCA